>PMKN01000039.1 GCA_003158675.1 Chloroflexota bacterium
CCAGGTCACGCCCGAGCGCATCACTCGCGCCGTGTCGGACTACTACGGCGTCCAGATCGATGCCCTCAAGGGCCAGAAACGCGACAAGGCAATCGTCGTGCCGCGCCAGATCGCGATGTTCCTCATGCGAGAGGAGACGGACGTCTCGCTGCTGCGCATCGGAGCGGAGCTGGGCGGCCGGGACCACTCCACCGTCCTTCACGCCTGCGACAAGATCAATCGCGAGATGGGCATCAACGATGAACTCCGCCGGGAATTGGCGGCGGTCCGAGAACTCATCTACGCCGACTGACCCTCCCTTCTGGTCGGGTAAACGTCAAGCCGGGACGCCCACCGTCACTCGTCCGGTACCGACACTATCGACGGCGCGCGACCGACCTGATGCCTGACGGCCTACGCCCAGCGTGGATAACCGCCCCGTATCAGTGGAGAACTGTCGCCCGGTGTGGAGAATGTTGGCTTCCGCGGCGGACGCCCTGGTGGTTGAATCGCCGTCCCAGGATGCCAATCGGGCGCTCGTGACCTACTCATCCACTAGTTCACCAAAAGTGGTCCTCAGTTTTACGTAGTCCATCCACGGCGGCGCGCCCATCGTCCACCGCCGATCCGAGCGTTACGACAAGGGCGAATGCACAGTCTCCACACCATGATGATGGTGATGACGGAATGAGAAGATAGATGGACAATCAACACGGAGTAGGATCTGGTGCCGTCACCCAATCCAACGCAACCCGCCCGTCTTCCTCCGACCTCAGGGGAGTAAAGCCGAAGTGAAACTCTCGGTGATGCAGGAGAACCTGGCTCGCGGTCTCCAGGTCGTCAGCCGTGCCGTCTCGACGCGAAGCACTCTGCCCGTCCTCAACAACGTTTTGCTGCGAACCGAGGACGGCGGACTCAAGCTGACGGCCACCAACCTCGAGATCGGAATCACTTACTGGGTGCCTGGCAAGATTGATATAGACGGCGCGGTAACTGTGCCAGCACGTCTGCTGACCGACATCGTGCTCGGACTGCCGAGCAACGAAAGGGTGAACCTCGAACTCCAGGCCCAGGAGACACTCCATATCAAGGCGGAGCGTTTCGAGACCAGGATCAAGGGCATCGACGCCGAGGAGTTTCCGGCGATCCCGTCGGCGGGAGAGAAGCCCACCACGCGTGTGGCCCAGAACGTTTTGCGAGAGGCTCTCGACGAGGTCACCTTTGCTGCGGCGACAGACGAGGCCAGGCCGATCCTGACGGGCGTGCTGGCCCGGTTCGACGGCACCTGGCTGACGTTGGCCGCAGCCGACAACTACCGTATCGCGGTCAAGACAGTGGCGGTTCTCGATGCCGTCGAAGAGACGAGTATCGTCGTCCCGGCCCGGTCGCTCCACGAGCTGTCTCGAGTTCTCTCCGACATCGATGACCCGGTCGACATCGTCCTGTCTCCCGCGCGGAACCAGATCCTGTTTCACCTCGAAGGCATCGACCTGGTCAGCCGCCTCATCGACGGCCAGTTTCCCAACTACCAGCAAGTGCTGCCTAAGAGCCACACGACTACAGCGACGGTGGATCGCGACCAGCTGCTCAAAGCGGTCAAGCTCGCCAGCCTGATCGCCAGCTCGTCGGCGAATATCGTCAAGCTCCATATCGGCAAGGACTCGGAGACAGGACTGACTATCAGTGCCGCGGCCGACGTCGGCGACAACCGCAGCGACGTCGAGGCCCAAGTCGAGGGCGATGGCACCACAATTGCCTTCAACGCCAGATACCTGGTCGACGTCCTGTCCAACGTACCGACCGATCAATTCGTGATCGAGCTCAACGGGCCGCTTTCACCCGGTGTCTTCAAGCCCGTAGGTGACGGCCAATACGTGCACGTCGTCATGCCGGTCAAGACGACGTCGTAGGTCTCACGACCACTAGGAGCGGCACATCCCCAAAGACAGCTCAGTCGGGCCTGGGCCGAGGCCGCCGACGCTGCTCCGCTCTCTTGTCCTCCGGAACCTCCGGGGCTACGCCTCGCTGGACCTGACGCTGGGCGCTGGGCCGCAGCTCATCTGGGGCCCGAACGCGGCCGGCAAGACAACGCTGCTCGAGGCGATAACGCTTCTCGCCCTGGGTCGATCCCACCGCACCGGGACAGATGCGGAGCTGATCCGCTGGGGTGCCGACTTCCTGCGCGTTGAGGGAGTCATGGCTCTGGCCGGAGGCGTCCTCGAAGGCCCGCAACGGGAGGGCGTCACCCTGGAGGTGACTCTCCAGGCCGGCCGAAAGCGGATCCAGGTCAACGGCGTGCCGCGCCGAACCCCGGCTCTCGCCGAGCACCTCCGCACGGTGCTGTTCGCGCCCGAAGAGATGCTGCTCGTGAATGGGCCGCCGGGGCTCCGCCGCTCCGCGTTGGACCAGCTCGCGGCGCCGCACGACCCGATGTACGGCTCACATTTGTCCACTTATGCTCGGGCTCTGGCGCAGCGCAACAGCCTGCTGCGCCAGATTCGTGAAGGCGAAGCCGACAGCGCCCAATTGCGCTACTGGGACGAGCCGTTCCTGGCATCGGGCGCGGCGATCGTGGCGGCGCGACTTCGCGTGCTGGACCTGATCGCCGAACCACTCGCCTCCGCTCACGGCGAAATCGCGCCGGCCGAGGAGCCGCTCACACTCGCCTACTCCACTAATGCGCCGTTGCTCCCCGGCGAGCAGCCGCTTGAGGCGCTGACCCGCCGGCTGACGGAGACCGCGGAGAAGGAGGCTTGGAACGGAACGACGCTCGTGGGCCCGCATCGTGACGACCTCGTGTTCGCCAGTGGTGGCCGAGACCTGACGACCTTCGCCTCTCGAGGCCAGCAGCGCACCGCCATCCTTGCCCTCAAGCTGGCCGAGCTGGATCTCCTCACCGCCCTGGACGGCCGACCGCCTCTTCTCCTGCTCGACGACGTCTTCAGCGAGCTGGATCCGCTTCGGCGCGGCCACCTGGTGCGGCGCATCGCCGAGCTGCCCCAGGCGCTGGTCACCACGACAGTGCCCGATGACCTGGACCAGGACCTGCGACGCCGGGCTCGCGCCTGGCGGGTGGTGGCAGACGAAGCCGGCGCGCGCGTCGAAGAGAGCGGCACGTGAACCGAGAGCGCGACCGGAACCGCGCCGGCAGCGACTCCGAAGGCCGACGCTCGCGGGGAATGGAGCCGCTGCGCGATCTGCTGCCCGAAACCGCTCGCCGGTTCGGACTGGAGGAGGAGCTGGAATTGGCCGCGGCCATCGCCGCCTGGCAGGCGATCCTGACCGAACGCGTTCCCGCAGCCGTCGGATCGTGCCGCCTCGTAGCTCTCTCGCAGGGCATCGCGTCGGTTCAGGCGGACCAGCCGATCGTCGCTCAAGAGCTGCGCCTTCGCGCCCCGGAGCTGCTCGGTGCGCTCCGATCGGCCGTCCATGCACCCGTGCGTCAGCTTCGCGTCACGGCGAGGCACGTATAATCGCCACCGCCATTCCGAATAGACCCCGCCGCTAGCAGTCGTCATGACCGTCCGCCTGCACATGAAGCTCGGCCTGGTGGCCGAGTCCCAGAGACCGCCCGAATCTCCCGACTCGGTCCTTGTCGTCGAGCCGAGCATCGGGTCTACAACTCGCACCAAAGGCAGCCTCTACCTGGTCGTCACCGGCGCAGGTGGAGGTGAGCTCCGTTCTGCCACGAACATGGTGGCTGAGCGTATTCGGCACGAGTATTACTACGACGAGTCGGCCGGCATCACCGTCTGTCTCAAGAAGGCGATCCGAGCCGCCAGCCGCGAACTGCGCTCGACCGAGCGGCTCGTCGCCAAGCAGGGGGTTGGCGGACCGATAGGAGTCGCCCTGGCCGTCGTTCGGGGCAACGAGCTGTACGTGACCACTGTCGGGAAGGCCGAGGCCTACCTCGTACGAGAGGCCCGCCTCCTCACGCTGCCGGAACCGGGGCCCGAGAGCGGCCTGCCGAACGAAGAGATGGACGAACCGGAGGTCTGGCACGGCCCACTGCTTCTCGGCGATAGCCTGATCCTGATCTCACCGGACGCAACCCGCCGGATCGGGCTCGCGCCGATCCAGGAAGCTGTGATCCAGCTGCACCCTCAGGTTGCGATCGACCAGATCCACCGTCAGCTCACGGGCGGCGGAATCGGCGTCGCCGGCGGCGACGGCATGATTGCGCTCGAGGCCGACGAAGTCTCGTTGACACAGAAGACCCAGCCGCTCAAGCCGGTCTGGCCAAGCGACTCGCTTGCGGGCGTGCCCGAGCATTCGCCTATTCCTCTCGCCGACGCGGTCAGCGAAGGCGTTTCGACCATGCAGCACACGGCCAAGCATGTCCAGCGCCAGGCCGACGGATTCATACGTCACGGCGTCTACGGTCTGTTCGATCATATGCCCCGACGACCGGTCCGACGCGTGCGCGTCACTCCCATCGCCGTTCAGCGCGAACGTCAGCGTCGCGTGGCCAGCGCGGTCATAGGGATGCTGCTCGTCTTGACGGTGGTCGGGACTTCGCTGTGGTACCTGGCCGGGTCCCGCCAGAACCAGGCGACCGATCGGCAGGGTCGCGCCCAGGCCGCCTATCTTGTGGTGCAGAGCGACGTTCAGGCGGTGTGGGGCCAGGGCCGCAACCTTCTAACGAGCGATCCGACGAAAGCCGTGGCCTACCTGAAGGATGCGTACGCCAACGTCCAAATCGCCCGGTCCAACGGCTATGGAGACGACATTCTCGGGTCCGTGCAGTCGGAGATCGTCGAGGGTCTCAACCTCTACTATCGCGTCAACACCATCACGCCGGAGGTCGTCCTGTCGTTCGGGAGCGACCGCCTGGACGCCCTGGTACTTGGCCCCGACGGCGGCGCCTACGTCATCGACGGCACGAACTCCATCGTCTACCGCGTGGATCTGGTCACTCGTGCCAAGCGCGTGGTTGCCGTTCCGGGCGAGAAGCCGCTCGGCGGCGGCGTCGTCGGAACGCCGCGGCTTCTGGCTGCCGGCGGCCAGGACGTCCTTATTCTCGACAGCACCAACTCGCTCTGGCGATGGCGGCCGGCGGCCAGCGCCTCGGCAGGCGATGGCACGCTCGCCCACGTGAACATCGACGACTCGGGGACCTGGGGCTCGGGCGTGCGGGCCATCGGCACCTTCCTGACCGACGCCAACCTGGGCGAGTACACGCTGTACGTGGTGGTTCCGTCGGCCAGCCAGGTCCAGAAGTATCCAGCCTCGAGCGACGGCAGCGGCTACTACGCCAAGTCCAAGTCGTCGTACCTGGTGAGCGAGCAGGATGTGACCCAGGTCGACGACATGTACATCGACGGCAGCCTCTACCTGCTCGACAAGGGCGTGGCGGAAAGGTTCGACTCGGGACAGCAAATCCGAGGCTGGAGCGCAGACCCGGTCGGCGATACGGTCATCCGACCGAGCCCGTCCTTCTATACCGCACTCGCGGCCGACAATCCGATCGCCGACCAGGGCAACCTGTATGCCTACGATGGCGCCAACCGGCGGATCGTTTCGTTCACCAAGAGCAGGGGCACGTTCGTCCAGCAGTACCTCCTGCCGACCCAGTCGCCGTACTTCTCCGCGCTCAAGGAGATGTTCATTCGAACGGGCGCGAACGGCTCCAATCCGACCCTGTTCTGGATCGAGAGCGGGAACATCCTGAGCGCCCCTCTGACTGGCGCTTCGGCGGCCACTGCGACACCCTCCGCTCCCACCCCCGCGCCCACGAAACCCAAGGCCACGCCCACCGCTCACCCCTCCGCGACCACGAAACCCAAGGCCACGCCCACCGTCAAGCACTGATCGGGCGCTTTGCCGTCGGCGCCGTGCGAGCTCCGGCCGTAGCGCGATGCGAGCCGGGCTTTCAGGCGCGACCGCGGGCGGCGAGTGGGATAATCGGGCCATGGCAGACTCGCTGGTCGAGGTCGTCGTCGAGAGCGTTCGGGTCCACATGCTCTCGAGCCAGCACGTCGTACTCCTGAAGCAGACAGAAAGGGAACGCTACCTGCCGATCTGGATCGGCCCTTGGGAGGCCAACGCGATCGCCACGCGACTGCAGGGCGTCGCCCCGGAACGCCCTCTGACACACGACCTGTTCATTGCCACCCTGGCCGCCCTGGGTGCGAATCTCAAACGCGTGATCATCACGAGCCTTGCGGAGGAGACATACCACGCCACGCTCGAGGTCGCGCTTGACGGCCGAACCATAGAAATAGACGCACGGCCATCCGATTCTCTGGCCCTGGCGGTTCGAACCGGAGTGCGGATCTTCGCCTCGGAGGCGGTTCTCGATAAGGCCGGCGTCGAACCGGAAGTGCACGAGGACGAGAAGCTCGAGGTCTTCCGCGAGTTCGTCAACTCGCTGGACGTCGATCTCGAAGAGGGCCATCGAGAGGGCCCCCCGGCTCAGGAATAGGCTCGGTCACCGCGCCCGCGGCGTGGCCGAAGCGGCTAGCTCAGCATCGCCTCGCCAACGCGCATCGCCGCGGAGCGTCGGAACCACAGCCTCAGCCGCAGCCCCCAGAAATCCCGGACGGCGCGGAAGATCACCCTGGGCTTGGCCCCGGTCGGCGAGCCGGCCGTGCGCGGGTAGTGCGGTACGCCTGCCTCGGCGATGCGCCGGCCATCGAAACGGAGTTTGATCAGCAGCTCGGCGCTGAAGAACGCGCCGCCCGAAGCCACCACGATCGGCTCTAGTGCCTGGCGCTTGAATAGCTTGCAGGCGCAGTCGATGTCGCGGACGCGGACGCCGAAGAAGATCCGGTTGGAGAGGCGGTACGCTCGGGCATACCAGCGGCGGATCGGTGGGTCGGCTCGATGTTCGCGAAACCCCACGACCACGTCCGGGGAATCGGCCTCAGCCATTCGCGCGGTCAGCCGCCCGATGTCGATGACCTTGAACTGGCGGTCGCCGTCGGTGAAGGCGATCCGGTCGTAGCGGGCTGCCCGGAAGCCCGATCGTAGGGCGGCGCCATATCCCAGGTTCGTAGGATGGTGGACCACGCGGAAGAGGTCCGGATAGCGCTTCGCCAGTTCGTCGGCGATGGCCGGCGTCCGGTCCTTCGAGCCGTCGTCGACGGCGATGACTTCGAACTTGTCGGCCAGCGAGGGCAGGGTGGCCAGCGCCTCTTCGACAAGAGCCTCGAGATTCGCCTCTTCGTTGTGGGCGGGGAAGAAGTACGACAGCTCCGCGACTCTTGACGATGCTGCCGAGCCGGCCGGTCCAGTTGTCGTCGACGGGTTGTCCGTGGTCACTGGTTGCCTTTCTTGGAAACGACCTGCGGTATTGAGCCGCCGTCGTTCAACGGGAAGCCTCGCATGTCGTACATCTGACCTAGTGCGACCATGCCGTCCACTCCCCACTGGAATCGCAGGAGGAAGACCGGTCGCTGACCGAGGTAGCGGTCGATGACATCCCAGACCTCGCCCAGATTGTCGCCGGCCGCCACGCGCATGCTGTCGTCCACGATCAAGATGTCCGGCCGGAGGCCTTCGACCTTCTGGCCATACCAGAGCGTCGTCGAATCTGACCAGTTGCTGACGATGACCGCATCGGCCGGCAAGCCGCCCTGATCGGGTAACGCCAGGACTGCCCGCATCCACGTTTGACGCCCTGTTTGGGTAGCCTGGCTTACGGCTCCGGAGTTGTCACCGAACTGAGCAACGGACTCGCGCACCGGAACGGCGGTCACGCTGGCCGCGACGAGGATGGCCGCCAGCCCCGCCTCGACGGCCAGCAGCGCCGGTGCCTGCCACGAGGGGCCACCACGGGCAGGCAGGCCGGTTGCCCCGTCGCCGGCATGGCCCGCGGCCTCGCCGTCCGGTTCCGGAGCGCTTGTACCGCCTCGCGAGCTCACCGTCTCCGCCAGCCACACCCCCAGCGAGACGGCGTCTGCCAGGCCCAGTCCCACGAAGCTGAAGGCGACGAAGACCGGCACCAGGTAGTAGCGCTCGAGGTCCGAATTCTGGTATGAGGCTGCGAAGGCGCTCGTCACCGCGGCCGCCAGCAGGGCCAACACTACGTAGCGCGGCCTTCGGACCAGGCTCGTGCCGATCCCTAGTGCGGCGACATAGCCGAGCGGCCCCATCCAACCCGAAATGAGACTCATCACCGCCGTGTACTTCTGCCCCAGATCGTCGCCGATTGTGGCTGGAATGCCGCCGAACTGCTGGCCCATGACCACGTACAGGAAGCCGCTCCAGGTGTCGGGGTGGGCGTAGACGAGCGGCGCGTGCATCGCCGCTCGGATCGGCAGCTCCAGCCAGAGGAGCGCGGTCGTGGCGACGAGAGTGGCTGCGCAGGCGAGGATCAACCGCCACTGCAGGACGAGCAACGGCGCCACGGCGAGCACGAACAGGCCGATGGCCGGCGCAAGCATCAGCGTCAGGGAGTGATTTGCGAAGGCGATGCCAAAGACACAAGCCGCGGCCACCAGCCAGCGATCGGCGCCGCGGCGTCCCTCGAGATCGGGGTTCGTCCGCCGCCGCTCCCAGATGAGCAGCAGCAGGAAGATCAGCGTCACCAGCGCCACGTGGAACATATGAGGGTCCGCGTACGTGGACAGCCGCCAGAAGACCGGACTCGACGCGATCACGTTGCCGTCGGGGAATGTGGCCTGAACGGTGGAGAAGGCGGGCATTGTCAGGAGCAGAACGCCGGTGGCGAGGGCGATCCAGCGCATGCCCGTGAGGAACTGCACCACGGCTATCGTCCCCGCAACCGCACCAGCCGCGAGGCAGGCCTGCAGCAGATTCATCCGGAAGGCCGGGTCGCCGAACGGGAACAGGTGCGTGGCGATGAAGCCCAGGATCATGAAGGCCGGATAGCCGGTGGGGTGGGCGGTCCCGAGAACCCAGGCCACCGTCTGGAATTCGGCCGTGTCCCCGCCGGCTTGTGAGAGAACGGTGGGGGCGAGTGTCGGGATGACGAGCGCGAGCGTGACGACCGCGCCGATTGCCGGCGTCAGGGCCGCGGCAGCGAGGCCTCTATTGAGGCCGGCCGCTTCGAAGCGGGCCTGAACCCGGCCGGCGAGGCCGGTGGGCGTGGCCGACTGCGGCGATCCGTTGGTCGGCGCCGTTCCTTCACCAGCCAAGCATCACTCCCCAAACGGTGCCCCACGCGTTGATCGCGATCGAGGCGGCGACGAATGCCACCAGCACCGGCCAGAAACGGCCGAGGCGGCTGGCCCCGAGCGCCACCAGGAGTATCGCAAACGGAGCGAAGTCGTTGCTGAAACGGTAGCCGAATTGGACCCAGCCCTGGCTGAAATGCATGAGGTTCACGAAAGCGATCGCCGCGACGGCGATGGTCGCGCCGACGGTCACCCTGTCGAGCTTCCGCATCCGTGCGGGGACCCATGCGAGGGCCGCCAGGAGGTACGCCGGGCTCGTCAGGATCAGGCTGGTCGCGACCGGGTCCGGGGTAGCGATCGGGCAGCTGATGTCGAACAGGCCTCTCGCCTGTCCCAGCTGACACAGCGGGTCGGTCCGGTACGGCAGCGTCTGTGGATCGAAGAGGGGCATGTTGAACAGCATGATCATCAGGTTCTGTGGCACGTAGCGCAGGTCCTCGATGGACCAGTCGGCGTGGTAGTTGAGGAATGTGTATCCAAGCTCGAGGTGATACAGGTAGTCGTACGCAGGGTTGAACAGATGGCCGCTCGTGGCATACGTGACGACCAAGAGCGTCACCAGCGGAACCAACGCGCCTGCCCCTGCGAGGATGCCCCGCCGCAGCCAGCTTCCTCCGCCGCCGACGAGGATCAGGAACGGGAAGCCGAAGACGATCGTCAGGCGTGCCGTGCAGGCCAGTCCGAACAGCATTCCGGCGGCCAGCTGGCGGGATTCGGGACGACCAAGCGCGGTCCAGAGGGCGGCGAGCGCGTCATTGACGGCCCCCGTTCGGACGCGGGCCAGGACGACGAGACAGACCACGACGGCCAGCCCCAGCACGTCCACCACTGCAAGCGCCAGCGACGACTGGGATCCGAGCACTAGCCCTGCGGGAATGCCACCCACTATCGCCACGACCACGATCAGCGGCACCAGAACCCCGCGTCCTCCGGACACGGCCATCGCCAAAGCCGCGGCTGCGATCGCGACCAGCACGCCGACGGCGGCGACGGTCGAGGCCGCGGTCCCCGCCCCGGACAGTACGAAGAGCAGCTCGCCGAGTACGCCAAGCACGACGACCGTCGCCGCTGATCGCCACCCGCCGGACCACTTGGGCCGCCGAGCCGCGGCGAACTCATCTGCGAGGGACCGCGGCTCGGCGGCCTCCGGATCCGCGGACAGCGCGCAGCCAACCGCGGCGAGGAGGCAGCCGATGGCGACGACGTGGGCCCAGAACCACGTGCTGCCGATCGCGGCCGCATACCAGAGCCCGGTGCCAAGGCCGAGGAAGAGGGCTGTCAGCCAGCGGATCTCGTGGCGGACAGGCAAGTAGCCGAGCATCCAGTACGCGATCCCCACGTCCACCGCGGCGAAGATCGCGGCCAATAGCTGCTCGTTGACAGCCAGATGCCAGACCGCGACGAATGGGAGCAGGACCAGCGCCGGCAGGGGCGGGAAGGGAATGATGCTGTAGCCGGTCTTAGCGCCGGTCGAGTCGAGGATCGGCAGCGCGTCCTGGTAGGCGGGAGTAGGGATTGCGGTCCTGCCGTCCAGCCAGGCCTGGGCCTGGAGAACGAAGTGCATGTAGATATTCGTCCGGTTCGGGTTGCACAGGATGTAGACGACCAGACAGAGGCCGATGAGTGCGAAGCCCCACGCGTATGGCCCTACGCTCAGCTGCTCATCCCGGTCAATCCTGCCCTGCCGCCCTGCCTCCGGGCGCGCCGCCGGCCTCTTCGCCGTCTGGCCGGGATCGCCGTCCCCAGACGTGGCCTGGGTTATACTCCGCTCCACCTCAGCGCTCGTCCAGGAGGCCGTTTCGGTTGGCAGGCCCGAGCATTCGAGAGGCCGGCCCGCGGGGGAACGCGGCGGCGGAAGCGAGCGATGTCGTCGACTCGGTTCCTGCCATCCTCGTCCTCCTCGTCCTGGGTTTGGCCCTCCGCCTCATCATCGCATACGTTCTTCTTCCGGGGTCGGGGTTCCCTTCGGACCTGGCCTCCTTCCAGGGTTGGAGCGGTCAGCTCGCCGCTCAGACGCCGCTTGGCTTCTACGACAAAGCCGGCTTCCTGGACTATCCCCCCGTCTACCTGCTCTTCTTGTGGGTCCTTGGCCTGCTCGTCACCCCGTTCGGCGGTGTGGGTGAAACGGTCAAGCTCATACCCATATTCGGCGACCTGGCGCTGGCCTACCTGGTATTCACCATGGCCCACGAGATGGGCGCTTCGCGGCGGCGGGCCGTCCTCGCCGCGGCCGTCGTGCTGCTCAACCCGATCACCTGGTTCAACAGCGCGATCTGGGGCCAAGCGGACGTCATCGGCTCCATCTTCTTGCTGCTCGGGTTGCGGGCTCTCCTTCAAGATCGCCGGGAACTTGCCGCGGCGCTCGCCGTGGTTGCCGCCCTGACCAAGATCCAGCTCGGAATCCTGGGCATCCTCGTGGGCTTCGTGGTGCTGCGACGGTCGCTCGCTCCGCGCGACGGCGAATCCGATCCCCGGCGCGTGCTCACCTCGATCGGCGCCGGCCTGGCCACTGCGGCCCTGGTCTGCCTGCCGTTCACCGGGCTCGATTTCGTTGGGCTCGCCGGACGGCTGAACGGCTCGTTCGTCCTGACCGTCGCGGCCGGACTTGTCGCCGCCGCGGGCATCTTCTTGTGGATCAGGCGCTGGGAATGGCTGTCGGCCGCGAACCGCCAGCTCGTGGCAGGTGCTGCAGCCGGCATGCTATTCATCGCCTCGATCGGCATGGTCTTCGACTCGATCGCGGTCCATATCGCGAGCACGTTCGGCGAGTACCCGTGGCTGACCCTCAACGCCTACAACCCGTGGGCGCTGCTCGCCGAAGGGCCAGGCAACGCCATGGACCAGAACCTGGGCTGGATCCACGACGCGAGCGTGATGGACAAGGGCCTGGCTCAACCGTTCTTCAGCGTGGGGCCGTTCAATTCAGGCGTCACCCTCGCCCTGATAGGCCTGGGTCTGTTGCTCGTCGCGATGGCGGTCCTGGCCACGCTGCTGGCTAGGTCGGTCGATCGGGAGGACGAAGAAGCCGGATCCGAGGACGACGAAGCTCCCGAAACGGAAGCGCTTGCACCCGAACTCGCTCGATCTGCGCTGGAGCCGCCCAAGCCGGTCGTGTCGGTGTCGTCGGAGCTGCGGTCGACGGCGGTCGGACTGCTGCTCGTCGTGGGCGCGCTGCTCTTCGTTCTGGCGGGCCCGGCCGCCGTGTCGCTCTTGGGAGCACCGTTCGGAGTGAGCCTGAGCTCACTCCCTGCCGCCGTCTTCGGCGACGCTTGTCTGCTGGCCATTCTCGTCGGCGTCGGCATATGGACTGCCTGGCGCGACGACGGTCTGTCCATCGCGGTGGCGCTGGCAATCCTGGCGATCGCCTTCTTCGTCGTCCCGACCCGCGTGCACGAGCGATACCTGTTCCCGTTCTTCGCCATCGGAGCAGTGCTGCTCGCCGTCTCCTGGCGCTGGTCCGTCGCCTACGTCGTGCTTGCAGCGGTCAACGCCGCGAACCTGTTGGCCGTGCTGATCGAATACAAAGGCATCCCCGGTGTGCAGGGCGCGGATGGCACGGCCGGCCCGGTCTCCGGACTGATCGGCGATTGGGGCCACTTCCTCCTGTCCGCCCAATGGCCGGCCGGGGTCATCTGGCCGATCGCCCTTTCCGGAATCGTCACCGCGCTGGCCCTGCTGTGGGCTCTGGCGCAGATGCGCAGTCGGGCCGTAGAGGTATTGGCCTGGGAGGCCGAGTCCGCGGGACGCGAGCCCGAGCCGACCGTCTGGTCTCGGGTCCGACGGGTCGTGCGGGACGATGGCGCGGGCCGGATGTATGCGGCCGCGGAACCGCCCATCGGCGGGGATCAAGCCGTCTCACAGGCCGCGGCGCTGGGCGACGCCGGCGCCGATGCAGACGCCGAGCTGGCGCCAGGCGAGCCTTATGGGATCGACCGCTACGAGGGAGAGGAAGGTCCCTCTGGGCCTCCTCCCGAATTCGTGCCGGCGTGGGTGATGAAGATCTGGCGTCTTCTGTCTCGCCCGTCCCTGCGGCCGGACCGTTCGGCGGCCCTCGTCTCGGAGCCGCGCGGCCGGCTGGACAGGATGGACCTGTGGCTCGTTGCGCTCCTGGCGGTGACGGTACTCTCGATGCGCATCTACCGGCTCGATGAACCGGCCTCCATGCACTTCGACGAGGTCTATCACGCTCGGACCGCCACGGAGTTCCTGCAGGACTGGCGCTACGGCATCCCGCACTCCATCTACGAGTGGACCCACCCCGACCTGGCCAAATACGCCATCGCCGGCGGCCTCGTGCTCTTCTCCGACGACAAAGTCACCGCCACCGGCAACCTCACCGTTCCGGTCAAGGACGCGGTAGTCCAACCCCGCATCGTGCCCGGGACCACGACCTCGTCAGACACGACGACCACCGATCCACGCACCAACCCGGACGCTCGACTGGGCGATCGTCTCTACGTCGCCACCGGGACGGCCGTGAACGCATACGACCTCGAGACCCGGACCCAGGTGGCCTCCTACGCCATTCCTGGGGCCTCGTCGCTCTCAATGGCCGCGGACACGGGCTACATGTACGTCGGCACGTCGGACGGACGCATCTGGCGAATCAACGTCTACTCGCTCGATGACGTGCGTCTCGGCGCGATCGACTCTCCCGAACCGCCGACGCAGATGACGGCCCAGGTCGGCTTCCCGATCGCGCACCTGTACGCCGGCTCGCCGCCGATGGTCCTCGCGGTGGACGCCGCGGGCAACATTGTGTCGATGGACGGCACCGGCGCCATCATCGGACGCGGCAAGGTCGATGGGGCCGTGGACTTCGCCCAGCTCGGCACGGCGCCGGCCAGCCTCACGTACAAGCCGTCCGCGAGCGCGTCGTCGACGCTCCCCGCCGAAGCTCGGGCGCTGTCCACCGCCGTGGGCATCTCGGAGGCCGATGCCGAGGAGGTACTGAGCCAGGTGCTCCCGGGCGTGTCGGGTCGGCTTAATCTCGGGAGCCTCACCGCCGATCAGATCTCGAGTGTCCAGAAACTCATCGACGCCGGCCAGCTGCCTGGAATCGAGGTCGCCGCCAACGACCCGCAGGTGATCGTTGCCTATTCCGACGGTCTCGGCGTAATGGACGAGCGGAACCTCGTCCTGACCTCGACGATCCCCACCGCGACGGTCGTGCGGCTTCCGACAGCGAACTCGAGCCCGGCCCCGGACGTGCCCGCCGAGGCACAGGCAATCGCCGTGGCGCTCGGCAAGGAACAGGCGAGTGTCGAGGCAGCGCTGACCCAGGCGGCGGGCTCGAGTTCGGAGCAGCCGATCGTCCTGGGGTCGCTCTCGCAAGACCAGTTGAGCGCGCTCCAGCAGCTCATCGACGACGGCTCCTTGCCCGACATCGCCATCCGCAGTCGCCCGGCGACCTCCATCGCCATCAACCCGAATACCAGCCAGAGTTCATATGTTGCCGCCGGGAACTCGATCCTCCTGATCAAGGTCAACCAGAGCGGCACGGGATCGGTCAGCAGCACCACGGACTCGGATCAAACCCTGCTGCAGATGCCGGGTCCCGTCACCAAGGTCGTCTTCGACAACTCGAGCAAGGTTGCGGAGGCTCTGGGTCGCACGCCCGACGGCTCGGGCTGGACCGTCTATGCGATCGAGTCGAACGGCAACGCCGTCTTCTCTGACGCCCGGCTGCCTTGGGAGCCGATTGCTATCGGCGCCGATGTCACGCCGGACATGCCCCAGACAGACCATCATCAACTGCTCGCAATCTCCCCCGACGGCTCTATGGCCGCGGTCGACATCGGCCAGTTCGCCTTCGCTTGGCGCATCGTAGGGGTCTTCTTCGGGGCCCTGATGGCCGTCTGCCTGTACCTGCTGGCCCGGCTTCTGTTCCGACGCCGTTCCATCGGCTTGCTGGTCGCCCTGTTCTCATGCATCGACGGAATGGCCTTCGTCCAATCCCGCATCGCCATGAACGACACCTATGTCGGTGGCTTCCTGCTGCTTGCCTACCTCCTGTTCGCCTATCTGTGGCTCGGCGACAAGAGCAAACGCAGATCGTGGCTGGCCTTCTGGATTGGCATGCCCATGCTTGGGATCCTGCTCGGGCTGGCACTCGCGTCCAAGTGGGTCGCCCTGTACGCGATCGCCAGCATCGGCATCTTGATCCTGATCCGATCGGCGCTGGGGCGGCTGGTCACGATTCTCGCCATGGCGGCCGGGACCGGCGTCCTGGGCTGGACGGCGATCAACGAGATGCACACCATGCCGGGTACGGGCGATCTGGGCTCCTTGGGAGTGCTCGCTGGCGTGGGCTTCGGAGTCCTCGCCGGCGGGATCTACCTGGCCAGCGTCCGCGCCCGAACCACGCCGGATCGGGTCCTCTTCCTTCTGATCGCGGCCGCGATTGCGGCGCCGATCTTCGTGCTGGCGATGACTTACTACCCCGCCGCCGACCAGAACGGCAGCCCCAACTACACGTTCTTCCTGATCCTGTTCACCGCGACTGCGATCGCCGCCGCGGCCAACGTCTATCACCCAGTGGCATGGTCGCGGGAGGAGTTGCGCTTCGCCATTGCCGTACCACTGGTGATCGGCATCGGTGCGGGCGTCTACGGTGTCATGCGGGGTAACCCGATTCTGATGGCGATCGGCGGGGCGGGGATCGTGGTGCCCGCGGCGGCGTTCTGGATCGCGGGCCAGTTCGGTTTCGGTCCTCTGGCGGCCCCCCCCTCACCGGATGACCCGTCCTACTATGCCGATCCGCCGACGCCGGCGGCCGAGGGCTGGCTGAGGCTGGGTTCGGGCTACGGCCTGCCGGCCGTCTGGGCCGCGGCGTGCGTTCTGATCCTGCCCATCGTCGTCTACGTAGGGCTGTACATCCCATGGGCGGCGCCCTGGCAGCCGCAGACCGCGGCAACGGCGCAGGCCTATAAGAATAGCCTGCCGGTCCTGGTTTGCGCCCATCCTGCGCCCGATATCTACCGGGTCGAGATCTGTCCCAACGGTGACGGCTGGCCGGCGGGGCACACGGGCCAGACGCTGTTTGGCCTGACCCAGGCCATGTACAACTACCACAACGACCTGCGCCAGCCGCACGCAGCCGCATCGCCGTGGTGGGCCTGGCCGCTGGACCTCAAGCCCGTCTGGTTCGAGAGCATCGGCTATGCCGGCGACACGGGCTCGATGATCTACGACGGCGGCAACCCGATCCTGTGGTGGCTGGCGCTGACCGGGATGGCCTTCGCCTGCTGGCAGGCGTTCAAGAGACGCAGTCTCGGGCTGGCGCTGATAGCCATCGCTTTCTCCTGGCAATGGCTCTCCTGGACCCGCATCGATCGAGCCTCGTTCCAGTACCACTTCTACACTGCGCTGCCGTTCTACCTGTTAGCCCTGGCCTACTTCCTGGCGGAGGTGTGGCACGGGGCGTCGCGCCGGACTTGGTTCCTGGCTCGCGCAGGGGTCGCGGGCATGCTGCTCTTATGTCCGTTCCTCTGGCTGGTCAAATATCCGCTGTGCTCGCTGGCTCGAGTGGATCAGACCGACACCTGGGGTCAGATCGTGTGCGGGCCGACGACGGGCGATTTCCGCGTCGAACAGCGGGTCTTCCTGATAGCGGTCGTGCTCGTTCTCGCGCTGGTCGTTCTGGCCGTGACTCTGGTCCGCCTGGAGCGCCGCTCGCCTGAGGAAACCGATCGTGATAGGAGCTGGATTCTCCAGCTTCTAGCGCCCGTGGTTGTGGCCGGGGCGATGCTCCTCTGGCTCGGCGCAAACGCCTCGCACGATCTCCTGTTCGAGGTGCCTGTTCCCGCAGACGCGATCGTGCTGATGTTGCTGCCGTTGTTCGGGATACTCGCAATCGTTGCGCTCTCGGCCCGGGAGCCTCGCCGATTCGTCCTGGGCGTGTGCGCCTCGGCGGTGATCGCCTTCGTCGTCCTCTACCCGAACCTGTCCGCGCTCCCGATGCCGAACAACATCGTCAGCGCCTACAACGGTTTCATTCCCACATGGCTGTACGGCTTCCAGTTTGCGGTTGACCAGCAGCAGGGCGTCCCCGTGAAGCTGATAAGCACGGAGACCGTGACCCTCTCGATCGCGGTCCTGGCCACGGTGATGCTGGTGGGCTATGCGGTCTGGGTGCGGCGCGTCGTGATCGGGTATCGGCGCCACCAGCTGCTGTTGGAGGATGGCGGCGAGCCAGGCGAGCACGGCGAGCACGGCGACCGGCCCGGTGACGCGCCCGGCGGCACTGCGGTCGCGGACGAGCCGACTTCGGGACGCGAGGGTCCGCCGGCCTGAGCCGGCGGACGTCAGTGGATCAGGTTCCGCCGATGCCGGAGTGCGGGGCCGGGGGGATCTCGGCGTGGAAACCGGGCGGGAGCTGGTCCTGCGCTGCGAGCCGGCGGATCACGAACCCGTAGTACTCCTCGACCTTGGCCGTGACGCGCTCCCAGCTGAACTGCTCGGCCCGTGCCTGGCCACTCGCGCCGAGGCGGGCACGCAGCGCGGGATCGACGAGCAACTCCGTGATCGCGGCGGCCAGCGCCTTTGAGTCTCGGGGCGGCACGAGGATGCCCTGGCGGCCCCGCTGGACAACGCCCTTGTAACCGTGGATGTCGCTGCACACTATCGGGGCGCCGGCCGCCATCGCCTCGAGCAGCACGACGCCGAACGACTCGCGGCCAGTGGCCGGCGAGACGAAGACGTCTGCCGTCTTGAACAACTGCGCCTTTTCGGCGTCGCTCACCCGCCCCAGGAATTCGACGTTCTGCAGGCCGCGAGTCAGGACATACCGCCGCGCCTCGCGCTCCTGAGGCCCCGAACCGACGACCAACAGGCGGGCCTCGAGGCCGCTCTTGCGGATCAGCCTGAACGCCTTGAGGAGGTGGGGCAGGCCCTTGCGGTCCTCCAGCCGTCCCACGAACAGCAGGTTGGGCGTGCCGTCCTGCCAGCGGGCAATCGGCACTGCGCGCTGGTACCGACCGACGTTCACCCCGTTCGGAATGACTTTGTAGTCGCCGGGAAAGAAGCGATCGACGAAATGACGGGCCGCGGCGCTGACCGCGATGCGGCCGTGCAGCTTGGCGGCATAGCGAGGCAGTGTCTTGCTACCCAGCTCGTAGGCCGGGGAGAATCCGGCGTAGGCGTGGAATGTGGCCACGTTTACGCTCGTCGACTGCCGCAGCACGACCAACGAGAGGAAAGGCACGAACGGCTCGTGGAAGTGCAGCAGGTCGAAGCGCTCCCGCTCGAGCACGCGCTTGACCTGGGACACGTAGCGCGGTGAGACCGTGATCGTGCCCACCGAGCCGTTGGTGGGAACGCTGAAGCCCTTGCCGATGCGAATGACGTCGCCTTCGGAGGAGCGCTGCAGGCCGTGGCTGCTGGTGATGATGCGGACGTCGTGGCCTCGCGAGCGCAGGTTCTCGTAGAGGAAGCGGACGTGTTCGTTGACCCCGCCGGGCAGGGGGTACACGTACGGCGTGACCAGCCCTATCTTCACGCGGGCGGTTCCTCGGCCTCGCGCCGACCGGCGTCGGCGGCCATCGATCGAGCTCGGGTTCCGGGTCTGGCTTTGAGCAGGCGGTGGGCCAGGCTGCGTTCGCCGCTCGGCCGGCTTCGGGCCTGCGCCACAGCGTCCGTTTTCGGTCCATCCGACCAAGCCGTGGCGCGACGCCGATGCTCGCGCTCTTCCAGGTAGCGGCTTTCGCATTCACGCTGCAGCGCAAGCTGTTCCGGCGGAACGCCCAGATCGCGCGGCGCGTCGTCTCGAAGCAGGTAACGGCGGCCCCATCGGGATACATCGCGGGCCTGCTTTCGGACTTGCTGGCCGTAGATCATGACCTCCTTCACCGCTCCCCAGGTGATGCAGGCGCCGCCTGTGGATCCGGTCAGGACCGCCCGACGGTAGTCTTCGGCGGTGCTGCCCGGGAACAGAGTATGGCCGTCGCCGATCGTGTCGAGAGTATGGGCATCGCTGTTGCCAACCAGCGGCAAGCCCAGCTGTGCGGCGATGCGGGCGGTGGCCGCACGCCCGAAGCGCCCCGCCGTAGACGGGTTGTAGCCCTCCAGGGCATCCCAGTAGACGAGCGGATCGGTCGATAATTGGACCCGCATGATCGCGCTCTTGCGCAATCCAAGCGTGAAGGCGGAGAAGGGGTGAGGCACGATCGCGAGCCCACCCTGTTCGTGGATCTCGGCGACCGTCGTTTCGAGGCGCTGGCGGCGCCGCAGGCGCGCCTGCAGGAAGACGCCGAGCACGTGACCGCTGCGCGTCGTCACCTCCTCGGCTACCGCAACGTGGATTCGGCTGCCACGTTCGATGGCCATGCGCTGGCACTCGAACGCGGCCTCGATACGCTCATGATCGGCGATGGCGATGACGTCCAGGTCCGTGTGACGCTCGACGTAGTCCAGAATCTGGGCGGCCGAGGCCGTGCCATCCGACGCGATCGAATGGATGTGGACGTCGGCCTTGCCCACGCGTTCTTCGCCGCGGCCGTCGCGGCGCGAGTTCTCGGGCGATCCTTCGACCATCGTCACTCAGTGTCTCCGGTGCTGCTCTTTCCGGCCCGTTCCAGATCGGGCCAGATAGGGTGGAAGACCGCCAGCCACTGCTCCGGCGCGTCGACTATGACTCGCTCGAACAGACGCGCCTCTTCCCGAACCATCGACCGGCTGCGCTCCCGCCTGCTTGCCCCCGCGGGCGCGAGAACCGGCCAGAGGACGCCACGATAGCGGCCCGGACCGACTCTGCGCACGCCCGAAACGTACGCCGGTGCTCCAGTTTCCGTGGCCAGCACGGCCGGACCGGCAGGGATCTTCGTGATGGCGCCGAACAGTTCCGCCTCCAGCCCACCGCCGGTCAGGTCCCGGTCGGCGATGATGCCGATCGGCTCGTTGCGGCGCAGGACCGCCAGAAGCTCGGGCCCCGCCTCTTCGATCGTGAGGATGCGGACGCCGATGACGCCGCGCGTCCGGAACATATATGCCTGGACGCGTTCGTTGGGGAGCGATTCCATCGGCGCGACGACCTGGCCGATGCGCTGTAGAGCCAGGAAGCCGGGCAGCTCGATCGTGCCGAAATGGAGGCCGACGAGAATGAGGGCCCTGCGCTCGGCCAGCGCGGCGTCCACCTCGTCCGGCGTGTCGATCGTCATGTGCTCTTGCAGGTATTGGAAGTCGAAGCGGGGCGCGCGGGCCAGCTCGATGTAGTAGTGGGCGTGATGCCGGAACGCGGACCGGACAATGGCCTCGAGCGCGTGCGGGTCGGCGGCCGCGCGGTGGTACATCTCATCTCCCACGCCGTGCGCGGCCATCCACTCAACCACTCGGCGCAGGTTGCGGCGGGCTTCGTAGCGACGTTTGCGCGCGACCCGGTACTCGATGTTGCCCGCCACGTTGCCGATCCACCACAGAGGCGCGTCGGGCATGCGTCGGATCAGCTCCATGGCACCGACGACGACGGTGGCGACCACGCGATCGGCGATGCGGCGGCGGACGCCGCGTCGGGCCGGCCCGGCCGCGACAACTTTGCGGGCCTTCTCGGGCGGAGTGTCGGCGGCCGCCGACGGGATGGGACCCATGATCGCTATGGCTCCGGGGGACCGTCGTCGGCTGGACCGTCGGCCTCGGCGGCCATGGCGGCCCGATGGCGGGCCTCAAGTTGGGCCGCCTCTGCGGCAGTTTCGGGCCAGATCGGCTTGAAGATATACCACTGCTCCGGGGCTGGAGCTATATGCCGCTCCAGGGCAGTGGCGATCGCTTGAGTCGCCCGGGCGAGATCGGCTGGGGAGTTGGACGCGACGTGGATCGGCTCGTCGGCCGCGGCCCTGAAGGTGCCGTCGGGCAGGCGGTTGATCGAGAAGGGCACGATGGCCGAGCCATGCTTGGCCGCCAGAATGGCCGGGCCGGCCGGCAGCGTCGTCCAGGAGCCGAACATCTTGCACGGGATGCCGTCGGCCCTGTACCCCCAGTCCACCAGCAGCACCAGGCCTTCATGCCGCCTCAGGGCACCGAACACGCCCCTCAGGTTGCGCCAGGAGATCATCTTGACGCCCCAACTCTCGCGCTGGCGCAGGAAATGCTCGTACAGAGCGAGGTAGGAGCTGTCATCGCCGACGACGTTGATCTCCAGGCCGTGCTTGGCGAAGGCTGCCGCGACCGCCTCGTTGTTGCCCAGGTGTGCGGCGACCAGGACGGTCCCCTTGGACTCCTTGTAGATCTCCAGGAACCGATCGAGGCTGCGAACCTCGAGGAGGGCGTCGACCTGCGCTGTCGTGAGCCATGGCAGGCGCATCAGCT
>PMKN01000099.1 GCA_003158675.1 Chloroflexota bacterium
GCCTGCCCCAACCAGGCCATCTTCAGAGCCGAGGCTCTGCCCACAGAATGGGCCGGCTTTGCCTGGGTGGACGCCACCTGGTATGTGGATCCCGGTCAGGCTCGGGACGCAATCGACGCCTACATGCCGACCCAGGCCGCCTGAGAAGCCGTCACTGGAACGCCGGGCCTGAGCGCCGAGTGTCGTTGAACGGCTCTGCACTCGCCGTCTTGCGTGGCGGGTTCTGCACTCAACCTCCATCCATCCTCCACCTCGGCTCCACGGTCGTTCCACTCGGATCGGTGAGATTGAGTGTTCACCTAAGTGATAGTTTCCTTCCCCGGTGCGGCGGGAGACACTCACCGAGACGAGACGAGGTGACCTCGATGAACTCGATCCATCGCATCGGCGTGATCATTGCCGGGCTTGCGACTGCGGCGATCATCGCGGCGGTACTGATCGGCCAGGGCTACGTGGCCGCTCAGCAGGCAGCTGCCCAGGCCACGGCTCAGGCCGCGGCACAAGCAGTCGCCCAGGCAAGCACGGCAGTAGGGACCGTTCCGGCTACGGAGCCGGCGCCAAGCCTCGCACCTGAGACCGTCTACATCAACCCCGCCAGCCCGCGGCCGGCGGTTCGCGGCAAGCGGCCTTCACTGCCGGTCGGGAACCCGCCTTCGACCGTGACTGCTCCGCCCACGCAGAATCCGCCGGCGCCCGTGACGGCTCCGCCCCCGCAGAATCCGCCGTCGACCGGAACCCCTGCGCCAGCGCCGACGCCGCCCGTGATCCACATCATCGTGCCCGGCGCCGGGGGAGACGACAACGGTGGGTCGGACGACTGATGAGCGACCTCGAGTCCCTCCAGCCCCCGGTCTCCCCGCTCGTGCGACGCGCGCCGTCGCCCGCTGCCGCTCATGCTCCTAAGGCCAAGCCTGACCCAAGGCCGATGCGCATCGCGCTAGGCGCGGGAGGTTTGGCGGCGCTTTCGGCCCTGCTAACGGCGATCGTGATGCCGCCGGCCAAACCGATGGTCCAGGCGCCCATCGCCGACGACCCGCAAAACGGGCAGGGCGCTCAACAACCGCCCGCCGGACCGGGCAGCACGCCGGGCAGCACGCCGGGCAGCGTTCAGCGGCCAGTCCAGTACGTCCAGCTCCTGCCCGGCGAGACCGCTCCTCCGGGGGCCAGGGTCATCGACGCTACCGCGGCGCCTGGCAACGCTACAGCCGCGACTCCGGCGGCGGGCAAGAAGAGCGCCAGCGGGGCGGCCAAGGCGCGGCCGCCGGCTCAGAAGCCTGGTGGAGCCGTGACCGCCACCGCTCCGCCCGCGGCCCAGCCGGTTGCCCAACCTGTTCCCCAGGCGACCCCGCAGCCCGTTGCCGTGGCAGCTACCGTCGCGCCGCCCGCCCCAGCTCCCACTCCGATCGTCATCAAGACCACCCAGTCCGGCAAAGTCGTCCCGTGATCGCCCAGGAACGCCTTCTGAGCCCCCGGCGGGAACGGGCCGGTGCCGCGCAAGCGAACCTTTCGCGCACGGAACCCATCGTCCCTTTCAGCCATGCCGCGACCTCGATGGGCGGACGGCTGGTCATCCACCTGGACGCGGACTCTGAGCGTCGCCGCGAGGGCGGCCGGGCGACCGCCGAGGCAGTGGCGCGTATCGAGAGCTGGGCGGCACGACTTACCAGGCATTCGAGCACCTCCGACCTATCGATTCTCAACGCCGATCCGGCGGACGAGGTGTCAGTCCGGCCCACGCTCGCGGCTGCCCTTCGGGCCGGCCGGATCGCCACCGAGTCGAGCGAAGGACTCACCGACATCACCCTTCTCGATGCCCGCCTGGCCGCGGAAGGGGCGAACGGCGGCCAGCCTGGGGCTGTGCCGGAAGCCGGCGCTTCGCGTGCCTTCGACTGGTCGATCGCCCCAGGAAGGCATGGATCGGGCATCGTGCGCCGCCCACCGGGACTGCGCTTCGACCTGGACGGCGTAGGCAAGGGCTGGATCGCCGACCGAGCGCTCCGCTTTCTGGCCGCGTGGCCGAGCGTCGTCATAGACGCAGACGGCGATCTCGCGATCCGATGCGCCGCGGGCCGTACCTGGGAAGTGGCCGTGGACGATCCTCGTGCGCCCGACACGTCCCTGGCGGTGTTGCGCCTGACGGCAACGCACGGAGTCCCCGGTCGATGGGGAGTGGCAACCTCCGGAATTTCCATCCATCGTTGGACCGTGGACGGGCAGGCGCGCCACCACCTCATCGACCCGCGCTCCGGACTGCCCGCCGTCACCGACGTCATTCAGGCGACCGTCGTCGCCAGCTCCGCGCTCCGCGCCGAGACCCTCGCCAAAGCCGCCGTGATCGCCGGCAGCTGGGCGGGCCTGGCGCTACTCGAGCGCGCCCGAGTGCAGGGCGCCGTGATCCTGACAGACCGGGGCGACGTGCTCGCGCCGCCCCAGACCCTGGCTTTGCTGGGCAACTGAGGAGGTCCCGATGCTCCCTCTCCAGCCAGACCGACCGCCCCTGCCTCCCCGACCAGGCCTGCCTCCCCGATCGCTGGCCGAACCGAACGTCCGCCACTCGGGACCGCGCCCAACCAGGGCCGCTGGCCCCGTGTATCACGGCCTGCCCAGGTTCCTCAGCCTCGCCTTGTGGCTCGTGGCAGCTGTCGTCGTGGGCGCTGTCGTTGGCGCAACCGCTCCGACCGCCCTGCGCCGCCTGGGAGCCGTCGCCGCGTTACAGCCCGGGATGCTGGCCTGGTACTCGGTCCGGGTGCTCGGTTTCCTCGCATACCTGGTCGTGGCCAGCTCGGTCCTGTACGGACTGCTCCTCTCCACTAAGATCCTCGACGCGATAGCCCACCGACCGGTGAGCTTCGCCCTCCACAAGGACCTGGCCATCGTCGGGCTCGTCCTGGCTATCCTCCACTCCGTCGTCCTGTCCGCCGACGCGAGCTTCGCTTTCACGCCTCGTGCGATCCTGGTCCCGTTCGCTTCGCCTTACGCCCCCGTATGGGTCGGCCTGGGCCAGCTAACGCTCTACGGCCTGGCCGTGGTCACCGCCAGCTTCTACGTCCGCCGCCAGATCGGGCAGCGCGCCTGGCGTGTGCTCCACTACCTGACCTTCCTGACCTTCGTCGGGGCCACAGCCCACGGCATCATGTCCGGCTCCGACAGCGGTTCCTGGTGGGCGTTCTACGTCTACCTGCTGCCGGGCTCGGCCGTGATCTTCCTGACGGTCTATCGGATCGCCATCTCGGTCGCCGGTCGGCGGTCCGGCTCTCAGATCGACATTCCGGTAGCCACGGCGGCGGCGCAATTCCGCCCGCCGCTGCCGTTCCCGAGCGGTGGCCTTCCGGCGGGCCGCTCACCCGCCCACCTCGAGCCCCCAATCGCGGGCCAGATTCTCGACTGATAGAACCGCCCTCACTCGCTCCTCA
>PMKN01000053.1 GCA_003158675.1 Chloroflexota bacterium
TTGTCCGTGCCGCCGGAGACGACGCGGGCGCCCTTCTCGGTGAGCGTGGCCGCCAGCAGCTTGGCGTTGGCGATCGTCTGGCGCTGATCGTCGCGGTACTCGTCAGTGGCCGCGAGCTTGAGGGCCACGGCTTTGGCGGCGATGACGTGCATCANNCCGCGCAGGGTCTTGTGGGTGGTCGTGGTGACGATGTCTGCGTGACCGAACGGCGTGGGGTGCAGCCCGGCGGCCACGAGACCGGCGATGTGGGCCATATCCACGAAGAGGAGGGCGTCAATGCCGTGGGCGATCCTGCCCAAGCGCTCGAAGTCGAGGGTGCGGGGGTAGGCGCTCGCGCCGGCGACGATCATCTTCGGCCGAATCTCGACCGCCTGCTTCTCGAGCGCGTCGTAGTCGATCTGCTCAGTCGTCTCGTCCACGCCGTAGGCATGGAACTCGTACAGCTTTCCGCTGAAGTTGACCGGCGAACCATGAGTCAGGTGACCGCCGTGGGCGAGGTTCATGCCCAGAACCCGATCGCCTGGAGTCAGGACCGAGAAGTAGGCCGCCATGTTGGCCTGAGCGCCGGAATGGGGCTGGACGTTGACGTGCTCGGCGCCGGGGAAGAGCGCGAGCGCCCGATCCTGAGCCAGCCGCTCGGCCAGATCTACGAACTCGCAGCCGCCGTAATAGCGTTTCCCAGGCAGGCCCTCGGCATATTTGTTGGTCAGCGGCGAGCCCTGCGCCTCCATCACTGCGGCGAAGGTGTAGTTCTCGCTGNNCAGCTCGGGGTCGACATCGGCCAGGCGGGCCCAGGCGATTCCTTCTCGACGCGCGATCGTCATCTGTCGCTCCTTCTCGGTCCGGCGCCTGCGTGTCGCGGAAGCCGCCTCCTCCTCGAGGCGCGCCATCCACCGGGACGTGGCTATTGTCGCCGATGAACGCCGCGCGTGTCCTAACGGCCGGCCGGCCCAGGACGCCGACTCGTAGATTGCACAACTGTGAGGGGGCTTGGTCTCGGCGCGCCTATGCGCCAAAGACGTTGGCGAGGCCGGCCGCGTTCAGAACTGCGGCCAAGTCGTCCGGCGCGATGGTGCCGACCCGCAGCAGCTGCGGCAGCTCGCCGGAGCAATCCACGACCGTCGAGGGAGTGCCGCCACGGGCGGCGCCGCCATCGAGAACGAGGTCGATGCGATCGCCGAGCTCGGCGAGAACCCGGGAGGCGTCGCGAGCGTCGGGACGGCCGGTGATATTGGCCGACGTCACCGGCAGCGGGCCGAGCGCTCGAGCGAGCGCGCGAGGCGACGGATGGTCGGGGAGCCGCACGCCAATCGTCGAGGCCCCGGCCGTGAGGGCCGAAGGAAGGGTCGCGCCCGGGACCTGCCGCAGGACCAGGGTCAGGCCGCCTGGCCAGAAGCGATCCGCCAGCGCCAGGGCGGCCGGCGTCATGGCGCCTAAGCTCGCCGCCTGCTCGACGTCGGCCACCAGAAGGACGATCGCCCGATCCAGGGGCCGGTCCTTGGCCGCGAAGAGCCGCATCAGGCCGTCACGCGCGTTCAGGGCCACGCCGACCCCGTAGACCGTGTCGGTAGGCATCGCCACCAGACCGCCTGCCCGCAGCACCTCGATCGCCTCGGCACGCCCGGCGGAATCGTCGGGCAGCAGTCGAGCCCGCGCTGGCCCCCGGCCTGCGCGTGTCATCGCCGCTCGACGCGCACTGCGCCATGAGGCCCATCCAAACCGAAAGCGGCGTCAGCGGCCCGCCAGCCGTCCAGTGCGATCCGTTCGATCATCTGGGCTGCGCCCTCCTCGCCAACCGGCGGTGCGGCGTACCGCGCCACGGCCCGGACTGCCTCGGGCGCGGTCGGCATCGCCACACCGTGGCCCACCTCGCCGATCATCTCCAGGTCGTTGTACTGATCGCCAATGGCAAGACACTGCTCGAGCGGCGCGCGAAGGCGGCGCGCCAGCCAGCGAATAGCCGCCCCCTTGGAGACGCCCGGCGCCAGGAACTCGAGGAAGCGCGGATGGCTCAGCGTCACCTCCGCCCGTCCGGCGAAGTGAGCCCGTCCCTCGGCGAGGACGTCCAGCGAATGGACACCCTCGCCGATTGCCACGACCTTCGTGACGGGCAGTGCGGCGCGAGCGAGAATGTCCGGCACGACGCGCAGGCGGTCGCCGACGAAGAGGCGGTATTCCTCCAGACGATCCTCATCCGACGCGACGATCATCCACTCCAGGTGGTTGAAATGGGGCACGAGTTCCCGGGCCCGGCACCAGCGGACGATCTCGACGGCGACCTCAGGGCGAAGCGGGCGGTGGTATAGCAACCGGCCCAGACCCTTCGAGTCCGGCCCGGGCATCGCTCGAATCAGCGCTCCCTGCTGGGCCACGAGCGGGCCGGTGAGGCCGAGCGCCACGGCGAATGGCATCGCGCTCGTGGCCATCCGGCCCGTCACGAGCGACACCGCTATCCCGCGCCGTCGGGCTTCTCCGATCGCCGCGAAGGTGCGCTCCCCGATGACCAGATCCTCGCCGACGAGCGTGCCGTCGATATCGAGGGCGATCAGCCGAATCGGTAGAGCAGGTTCGGGCATCAGCGAGCCTCCGAACGCTGGGCCGACCGGCGCTCCACCGTGGCCAGGCGCGGTAGCCCCGAGAGGTCGGCCTGGATCCGGCACGTCCAGCGCCCGGGCAACGCGGCAACCTCGACCTCAGCCGCCGGCCCCTGGTCGAACCCGATCTCGAGTAGTGCCGTTCCATCCTCCGTCAGCGCCGCCGGCAGCACGCCCAGCAATCGCCGGACGACAGCAAGACCGTCCGGCCCGCCGTCGAGCGCCAGCCTCGGCTCGAATGAGGCGGCAACCGGCAGGCGATCGATCTCAGCCGAGGGGATGTATGGCAGGTTCGCCAGGATCAGGTCGAATCGCGGTTCGGTGGCCGGCAGCAGGTCCGCCTCGCCAAAGACGATCTCGTCGGCGACCGCGTGGCCGACCGCGTTCTCGCGCGCCAGGCGAAGCGCATCCGCCGAACAATCGAGCGCCAGAATAGAGACTTCGGCGAGCATCCGCCTCCGCCGCAAGAGCGTCGCCAGCGCGATCGCAATCGCACCCGACCCAGTGCCCACGTCCACGACCCGGAGCCTGGGCGTCCCTGCCGGCCGTGGCGCGGAGGTCAGCCGCCAGGCCACTTCCCGCTCGGCTTCGGTCACCAGCAGCTCCGTCTCCGGCCGCGGGATGAGGGCCCGCGCGTCCACGCCGAAAGCCAGCCCGTAGAATTCCTTGAGGCCGCGGATGTACGCCACCGGCTCGCCGGCCTCGCGCCGCACAACCGCTCGCTCATATGCGGCTGCCGCGTCAGCCCCGACCGGCGCCTCCGAATGGGCGAGTACGGCCGTCCGCTCGGCTCCAATGGCCAAGCCGAGAAGCAGCTCGGCGTCGAGGCGCGCGCTTTCGGACCCGGCCTTCCGCAGCCGCGCCGTACCTGAGGTCAGAAGCTCGCCGACTGTTGCCATATCGATCGCTGCCGCTACCGCCGTGGCCCGTGCGTGCCGCTCACTCCTGGGACCCATCGCCGAGCGACGCCAGCAGCTGGGCCTGGTAGGTGGTGCTGAGCGCGTCGATCAGCCTGTCGATGTCCCCGTCCATGACGCCGGGCAGGTTGTGCAGGTCGAGCCCGATGCGGTGGTCCGTCAGCCGGTCCTGTGGGAAGTTGTACGTCCGGACCTTCTCGGACCGTTCGCCCGAGCCGACCATGGATCGCCTCAGCGCCGACTCCGACGCGGCCGCCTTGGCCAGCTCGCGATCGAGCAGGCGGCTGCGCAGGATGGCCATCGCCTTGGCCTTGTTCTTGATCTGGCTCTTCTCGTCCTGGATGGCGACCACGATGCCGCTCGGCATGTGGGTGATCCGGACCGCGGAGTCCGTGGTGTTGACGGACTGGCCACCGTGTCCCGTGGAACGGTAGACGTCGACGCGAATGTCCTTCTCGTCGATATGGACGTCGACCTCCTCCGCCTCCGGCATCACCGCCACCGTCGCCGTCGAGGTGTGAATTCGCCCGCTCGACTCCGTCACGGGGATGCGCTGGACCCGGTGGACGCCCGCCTCGAACTTGAGCCGGCTGTAGGCGCCGCGCGACGAGATCTCGACGATCGCCTCGCCGACCCCGCCGATGCCGTTCTCGTCGGAGTTCAGGACCTCGGCCGGCATGCGGTGGCGCTCGGCATAGCGCAGATACATCCGCAGCAACTCCGCGGCGAAGAGCTTGGCCTCGTCGCCGCCCGTGCCGGCGCGGATCTCCAGGATCACGCTCTTCTCGTCGTTCGGGTCGCGCGGGATCAGCTGCAGACGGAGCAGTTCCGTGAGTTCGATCTCGCGGGCCTCCAGGCGCCGGACCTCGTCCTGGGCCAGCTCGTGCATCTCCTCATCGCCCGAGTCGCGCATCTCGAGCGCTTCGGCGAGTTCCCTGCGGACCGCCTGGACATCCCGCCAGGCCATGACGACGGGCTCGATCTGGGCCAGCTCCTTGCCCAGGCGCTTGAGCGCGGTCGGGTCGGCCGCGGTCTCGGGCAGGAGGAGTTCCGCGTTCATGGCGTCGTACTGAGCCGCGATCTCCACCAGCTTGGAGTCGAGATTGGGGTCACTCATTGGGCCGCCTCAGCCTGCTGCAGGTCGGGTTCGGTCGGCTGCGAGTCGACCGTCTCCGCCATCGAGAGCGGCCGGCTTGCCAGGAGCGCGCTGCCCTCGGGGATCTCGTTTCCGTCCGCCGTGAGGGCCCGCTGGAGCGATACGAGCGCGACTTCGATCATGTCATCGGACGGTTCCTTGGTCGTGATCATCTGGACCCAGATCCCCGGCGACCAGAGCCAGCGCACCAGGGCGTGGCTGCGGTGTCGCGCGCCGAGCTGCAGCAACTCGTAGCTGACAGCGGCGATGGCCGGTATCAGGACGACGCGTGAGACGATCAGCCATAGGGGCGGCAGCTTGCCCACAATTGCGAACGCCAGTATCGAGATGATCAGCACGACCACGAGGAACTCGGTGCCGCAGCGGNNGTGCTCGGCGCCGTGGTACTGGAAAGTGCGCCGCACGTCCGGCGCCAGCGACACGAGCATCAGGTAACCCATGAAGATGAAGACGCGGATCACGCCCTCGGACAGCTGCAGGCCGAAGCCCTGGTCGATGCGACCGATCGTCGCCTGGGCGAGCAGGAGCGGCAGCAGGAAGAAGAGGGCGATGCCAAAGGCCAGGGTCACGATCAGCATGCCGCCCACCGCCACGGCGTAGCCCTTTCCCAAACCCCCCTCAGTCGGCGGTGCGGCCTCGGGTGCGGTGGCATCGGGGTCGGAGTAGTTGCCGCCGCCCGGCTCGTCTGCGGCCGCGCCGATGAGGGGCACGAGAGGCATGCGGACCAGCGAGTGCAGAACCGCCCCGGCGCCACCGCCCGCGCCACGACCTTTGTCCTTGCCATCCTCCTCGGCCAGCGCCTGGAGCGTGGCGGAGCGCACGAGCCAGCGCGTGCCGGTGACGAGAGTGTCGTACAGAACCACCAGACCCCGCACGAACGGCAGGCGCATCGCCCGGCGAGCGCGCAGCCCAAGATCGAGCCGCTCTGTGGCCCAGACGATCGAACCGTCCGGGTGCCGCAGAGCAACCGCAAGTGCGTGGCGGCCACGCATCAGGACGCCCTCGACGAGGGCCTGGCCGCCGTACTGGAATCGTGCCATTGGCCAAGTCTAGCCGACCGAACCGCTTGGGCCGGGCTAGGCGCCCGCCGCGACCTCCGAGGTCATTTGCCGTTGAGCTTGAACTTGCCGGTGACCGGGTCGAATAGCTCGGCTGTGTCGGATGCGCCGCCGACGATGAGCACGCGGCCGTCCTGCAGGAGGGCGGCCCCAAACTCGGAACGTTGGACGTTGAGATGGCCGAGGTAGGTGAATTGGCCCGTCCCCGGGTCGAAGAGTTCGCCGGTAACGTTGAAAGGACCGGTCATCGTCAAGGTCGGGCTGTCCGTCGGGCCGGCCGGCGGGCGCCGATCGAACAACCTTCCCTCAGCAGTTCGCGGCACGAATCCGTACTCCGGCTGCTTCTCGCCGATGACCGTGCCCAGGAAGAGGACCTTGCCGTCCGCCAGCGAAGTGCAGGTGAATACGTCGAGAGGGCGAACCATCTTCGGTCCGGGCGCGATGGTCGCTGTCTCCGGATCGAAGATGTCGACGCTCGCGTTCGGATCGGAGCCGGCGATCAGGACCTTGCCGTCGGGCAGGAGCGCCATGCCCATGAGGCCGGCCCGGTTCACCGTTAGGGATCCGGCCCGGCTGAACACGGCAATGGCCGGGTCGTAGAGCTCCAGGATCGTCGCCGAGCCGGTTTCGTCGCTTCCAATCAAGAGGACGCGACCGTCCTTCAGCAGCACGCCTTGCACGAATCCGGGCATCGGCGCGGCCATCGGGCTCGTTGCCGTGAACCTGCCCGTCGCCGGGTCGTACAGCTCGGCTGCGCTTGCCGTGTCACCGCCAGCGATCAAGACCTTGCCGTCTTGCAGGCGAACCGCTGCGGTGTCCTGGTGCGCGTCGACCATGTTACCCGTCGGCGTGAATCGGCCTGTCGTGGGGTCGTACAGCTCGGCCGTCGACGGGGCTCCATTCGGGTAGTCCCCTCCAGCCACGAGGACCCTGCCGTCTTCGAGCAGAGTGGCGGTGTCGAAGTCGCGGTCGACGCTGAGAGTGCCGGTCACGCTGAACTTGTGAGTAGCTGGGTCGTAGATCTCCGCCGATCTGGCCGGGAGCTTGCCTGTCGCGCCACATCCGCCGACGACGAGCACGCGGCCGTCAGCCAGCGTCACGGAGGCGCTCCGGTAGCGCACACAGGCCATGGTGGTACCGGGCAAGAATGAGCCTTCGGGCATGGGCGCGGGCGTGCCCCCCAAGCTGGGCTCGGGCGTCAGCTCGGGCGTCGGCTCGACGGTCGGCTCGACTGTAACCTCGGGCGCGGACCCATCGGATGGCGCGAGACTGGGAGTGGTGCTGGCCGTGGTGTTGCCCTCGCCGAGAGACGGAACTTGCTGGGCGCGCCAGATGAGCGATCCAACGATCGCCACCACCGCCGCGAGGGTAAGTGCGGCACCGGCTGGGCCGCCGCGTCGCGGCCGGGATCGGAGCCGGATCTTGCCTGGGGCGGTCGCAACCACCTCAGCGCCGATGAACCTGTCCAGCTGCTCGTCATGAGCCGTATCCTCTGGCCGCTCATTCATCATCTAGCTCCTCGCGAAGCTGGGCAAGTCCGGTGGGAACCTGCCTCTTGATCGCGTTCTCACTCACGCCCAGCACCTGTGCCATACCCAATTGGGTGTCCCCCAGCGCAGTGTCAATCTACACAGCGAGGCGGCAGACGATTCGGGTCACAGTGCAGCCGAAGGCGGAGAAATGGCGCCGCGAGAATGGCCCGCCCGCTCGCGCAACGCGCAACTCAGGCGGACATGGAGAAGCCCCTGTGGAGTGGGATGACCCACCGCACAAGGGCTCTGCCGGTTGTCTATTCCAAATTGGAGCCACGCTCCGTGGCGGCGGCGGGGAACTATGCCCGCTCGGCCCGCTCGAGGCGTCGCTGGAAGCGCTCGACCTGGCCGGCGGTGTCCAGGATCATCTGCTTGCCCGTGAAGAACGGGTGGCAGCTATTGCAGACGTCGACGCGCAACTCAGACCTGGTCGAGCCAACCTCGAAGGTGGTCTTGCACGAAGCGCAGAGGACGGTCGCCTGCTGGTACTTGGGGTGGATCTTCAGCTTCATTTGTTCTCCCGGGCGCCTTCCGAACGGTCCCCCGCCGGTGGTCGTCCGATACGCGACCGGCTTGCGCCGGCCTCGGGACGTGCCCCACGAGCTACTCGCCCGCCAGAGCCTCGATGCGGATTCGCTTCTTGGTGCGGGTCTCATGCTCGTAATGCACGGTCCCGTCGATCTTGGCGAAGACGCTGTAGTCGTGCGCNNGGCCATCTCTTATTCGTCCTTCTTGGTCCGAGCCGGACGCTTGGCCGGGGCAGCGGCGTCCGCCTTCTCGGCCTTGGCCTTGGGGGCGGCCTTCGTGGCCGGCTTCTCCGCCTTGACGGGGGTTTCCTTCGCGTCGGCGGCCTTCGTGGCCGGCTTCGCAGCTTTGGCGGCCTTCGCCCCCTTGACGGAAGCTTCGTCCGCCTTGGCGCGAGCCCTGAGCTTCTCGGCCAGCGCGGCGTCCTCGGCAGCCTGGCGCGCGGCGGCCTTGGCGACCCGGTCGCGATCGGCCTCGGCCTTCTCCTCGACGAGCTTCGCCTCGGCGGCGGCGCTCTTTGAGCCCAGCCGGACCTCGGTGATCTTGAGGACCGTCAGCTCCTGGCGATGCCCTTTCTTGACGCGGCGGCGAGCCTTGGGCCGATACTTGAACGAGATGGTCTTCTCGCCCCGGTCCTGGCGCAGGACGCGAGCGCTGACTGCCGCATCCGCCACGATGGGCTGACCTACGGCCGTCGTCTCGCCATCCGCGACCAGCAGGACGCGCTCGAGGTTGATCTCCTGGCCCGGCTCGACATCAAGCAATTCGACCTCGAGCTCGGTGCCGAGCTCGACTGTGTACTGCTTGCCGCCGGTCTCGATGACTGCGTACATGGGTCCTCGAAAGGGATTGACGGGGCGTCCGCCCACGGTGCATGACACGAATACGCCCCCGGCCTGGCCGGGGCGCGAAGTGCGAGTTTACGGCGCAAGCCCCGTCGCGTCAAACGCGTCGAGGCACCGCGGCGCATCGCTCAGAGCGCAAGTTCGTCGGAAAGCCACAGGCGCTCGCGCACCGGACGGACGATCTCGAGTGCCGGCCGGTCGGCCTCGATCTCGGCTGGCAGCACCGGCTCCCGCCCGGCAGGCCTATCCGGCTCCGCAGTCCCCGAGCCGATTGGTCCCAAGAGCGCCATCCCCAGCTGGTCGGCGATGGCGGCTACGACCTCCTCCGGACGGCCGCTGCCCAGATCCTGGCTGTGGCGCAACCGCATCCACAGGTCCGCGGCCGGCTCCGCCATGCCGAGGACGGCGTCCGCGGAGGCGTCTGGAGCATTACGGACCTGCAGGTCGAGGACGAGCGGACGCAGGTCATAGGCGATCGCCTTCTTCTCGCGATGCTTCTCACGCCGCAGCTCGGGTGCCCTGAGGAGCGCGGCCACGACTCCCTCGAGGACAGCACGGTCCGCCCCGAGCAGGGTCAACCGGTAATCGGCGGCGACCAGCTGCGTCGCCAGGGCCGGCGCACCGACCCAAACATCATGCAGATCCATCAGGTTGTAGCCCCGCGGCATTCCGTTGCCGAGCCGAGCCTGGAGGTCTGCGCGCGAGAGCCGCTCCGACAAGAAGAGATCCGCCAGCTCGCGCTCCGCCATCATCCCGAGCGGGAGCGGGGCAGCGAATATCAGCCGCGGCCGCGGGCTGTGCCCTTCGGTCGTCGCCACCGGGATGTCGCCTCGGCGAAAGGCTCTCTCCCACAGATGAACGGCATCGAGATGGGCCAGGAAGCGAGCGTCATCGTCGCGCGAGAAGATGAGCCGCCAGCGCTGCCTCATCTCACTCATCGGTCGACTTCTGACTCTGGGACGGGCCGCCGCTCGCCGACTGGCTCGACGGGCTCGACCGCAAGCGGTTCGGGCGCATTCGCCTTCCGGTTTGCCGTCGGCTGCGACTTCCCCTGCGACTTCGACCTGTGGGCCGTCTTTCGCGTGCCTGCCGGCTTTCGGGCCCAGCGGTCCACAATCAATTCGGCCGTCGTAGCCTGGACGAGCAGCGTGAACAGCACGACCCCGAAGGTGATCCCCTGCAGCAGCGATCTGTTCGGCATGTCCGCCGGCAGGGAAAGAGCCAGGGCCGTCGAAACCGCGCCGCGGAGCCCCGACCAGTAGACAACGTGCAACCAGCCTACCGGCATGTCACCTTCGTCGGGATTGCGGGCATCGACGATGGCGGGAGTGGCGTCTACTTCGCCCCGTCCGCGCCTGGTTCGTGTGCGCCGCGTCGGCGTTCGCCACCTCCGGCGCCGCGCCAAGCGGAGGGTCCCGAGGAACCCGTAGACGATGATCGCGCGGCTCACGAAGATCGCGGCCACCGCCCAGGCGATCGGCCCCGCTACGTCCAACAGAGAGTGGAGCGAGATTGAGAACCCGACCAGCAGAAAGACGAAGGCGGTGGCCAGGAAGGCAACGAACTCCCAGACCGTGTCGAGGGCCTCCTCTGTCCGCTGCGAAAGGCCGCGGCGGCGGCCGTAGTTGCCGAGCACCATGCCTGCCATCGCCGTGGCGATGACACCCGAAAGATGAAGCGCGTCGGCGAGGAGGTACGTGCCATAGGCCAGCACGACCGAGAGGCTTATCTCGATCAAGTGATCACCGACGGTGGGCAGGACGCGAGAAGCCGCCCAACCCGCGGCGGCGCCTATCGCCGCGCTCGCCACCACGACCCAGACGAAGGCAACGCCGGTCTCCAGCGGCGAGGTCGAGCTCGAGACGAAGCCGACGGCGATCGTGAAGGCGACGATGCCGGTGCCGTCGTTGAAGAGACTTTCCGCTTCGACCAGTGTCGACAAACGCCGGGGCGAGGTGAGCCGCTTGAAGGTGGCGATGACCGCTGCCGGATCGGTGGCCGACAGCATCGCCCCCACGACAAAGGCCTGGTCCATGGGCAGCCCGGCGCCATAGTGCAGGAATAGCGCCACCAGGGCGGCGCTGACCAGGACTCCGGGGCCGGCCAGCAGCGACACGCCAAGGAGCGAAGGCCGCAGCTTTCCGAAATCGATCTGGTACGACGCTTCGAAGACCAGGGCCGGCAGCAGGACGACCAGCACGAGCTGGGGAGTGATAGCGATCCGGAGCGGCGCGGAGAACGCGCCGGCCGCCATCCCGAACGCGACGAGCGCCACCGTGTACGGCAGGTTGATGCGGCGGGCCAGCAACGTGACCAGCGCCGCGGCCCCGACGAGGACCACAAAGAGTCGAATCAGCTGGAGTGTCGTCTCGCCCGAGTCGGCTGCACCGGCCGCGACATCGAGCGTCAAGACATGAATGTTGGTCAGATTCACCCGGTCGACTCGTCGCCGGCCGCCACCACCGGCGACGCCAGACTCGGCAGCACACCCGGTGCCGAGAGCCCCGCGTCCTTCGACTCCATCTCACGCCCCGTAACCGTGTCCGCCCGGACCGCCGCGGCGACGCTCGCGTCGGAGCCCTGCGCAGGCTCGTGGCGGCGCCGATCTCCCGGAGGCCCAATGTAGCGCCAGTGGGATTCCCGCGCCTTCGCGGGGCCCGTTCCGTCGCCAGCTCCAGCGGCTCCTGCCCGAACAAGCATTCCCCGGGGACCCTGTTCGCCGGTCTGACACGCGAAACCAGTTGCCGCCGGAACCCCACAGTTGTAACACGGACCCCAGTGGCAATCAGCCACGGTCTCGCCAGAAAGCGCGCGTTGGTAGTCCTGCGCGAGGAATTCGCGCGTCACGCCGCTGCTCAAGTGATCCCAGGGCAGCGCTTCGTCCAGCGGGATGTCGCGCTGCGCATACCAGGTCGGAGCGAGCCCGTCCGCCTCGAAAGCCTCGAGCCACGTCTGGTAGTCGAAGTGGTCGTCCCAGCCATCGAAGCGGGCGCCGTTCCGCCAGGCCCGCCGGACCACCGCGTTGAGGCGTCGATCGCCGCGCCCCAAAGCCGCCTCGAGGAGCGAACTGTTCGGCTCGCTCCAGCGGAGCTCCAGCCCGCGGCCGCGCATCGCCCCGCGGAGAGCCGCCACCTTGGCCTCGATTTCTGCCGTGGTGTCCTGGCCGGACCACATGAATGGAGTCGCCACTTTCGGCACGAAGGTCGAGATGTTCGCCTTGACCTGAGCCCGGCCACCGTGATAGCGTCGGCCGACTCCGAGGACCCGACGGCAGATCTCAGCGATCGCCAGGACGTCGCCGATCGTTTCCCCGGGCAGTCCGATCATGAAGTAGAGCTTGAGGGCGCTCCAACCTCGACGGAAGGCCAGTTCGGCACAGCGAGTGATTTCCTCGTCGCTGACGCCTTTGTTGATGATGTCGCGCATGCGCTGGCTGCCCGCTTCGGGGGCAAAGGTGAACCCGCCGCGTCGGCCGCGGGTTGAGATGGCGTCGACCAGCTCGACGGAGAAGGCGTCCACGCGCGTGCTGGGCAGAGAAACCGTGCACTCGGGCCGCAAACGGTGAAGAGTTCTGGCCACCTCCCCAACATGCGAGTAGTCCGCGGTCGAGAGGCTTGTCAGTCCGATCTCCTCGTAGCCGGTGGCGTCGAGGATCGATTGGGCGGCGGCGATAGCCACCTCCGGGGCTCGCTCGCGCACCGGCCGGTAGTACATCCCCGCCTGGCAGAACCGGCATCCGCGAGTGCAGCCGCGCATCACTTCGAGTTGGGCGCGGTCGAACACGATGGCGATGTTCGGGACGACCTGGCGGATACCGTTTACTCGCGTCTCGAAGTCGGCGGCGATGCGGCCGGCGATCAGGGGCGGCGCGCCTTCGACGAGCGACTCCAGTCGGGCGAAGCTTCCGTCCTGGTTGTAGCTCGGGCGATACAGAGAAGGAACATAGACGCCCGGGATGCGAGCGAGCGCCTGGAGAGCGTCGGCGCGGGCCACTCCCCGGCGCCACTCTCCGGCGGGGCCAGGGCGGCGCGGCCAGCCGATCCGCTCCAGGGCGTCGCTCATCTCCAAAACCGCCTCCTCGCCTTCGCCCAGCACGACGGCGTCGAGGTAGTCGCTTACCGGCTCGGGGTTTAGCACGCTCGAGCCGCCGGCCACGACCAGCGGATCGTCTTCGGAGCGTTCCTCGGTCGTCAGGCCAACACCGCCCAGATCGAGCATGTCCAAGAGGTTCGTATAGGTCAGTTCGTAGCCGAGGCTCACGCCCAGAACGTCGAATTCGCGCAGAGCCCGCTTCGTCTCGAGGCCCCAGAGTGGAAGTCGTTCTCCTCTGAGCGCGGCCTGCAGATCGACGTCTGGCGCGAAGCAACGCTCGGCCAGTCGGTCGGGACGGTCATTGAGGACCTCGTAGAGAATCCGCAGCCCGAGGTTGCTCATGCCGATCTCGTACAGGTCCGGATAGGCCAAGCACCACTTCAGGGCGACCTGCGCCCAGTCCTTCTGGACCGAGTTCCACTCGCCGCCGGCGTAGCGCGCGGGCCTATGGATGCGGCCCAGGATGCGTTCGACCGCGAGCGGCGAGAGCGGTGGAGGAGCGTGGTGAGGCCCGCCCAATGGGGAGCGGGGTGCCGTCGGGTCCGCGTGGTGAGTGGAAATCATCGCTCGTGACGGTTCAGATTGCCCATGAGGCCGCGGCGCGAACATGCTCGTTCCGTCGGAGTGGCCGAGTCTACGCGGGCCGGACACGGCCGGCAACGGCCGCTGCTCCGGCAACACCATCCGCCTAGTCGGGCATATCGCACAACCGGCGATCCTACCAGGCCGGCGGCTCGCGCCTCAGGTTGGTGCTTTGTATGACGCCCAGGCCACCCATCAAGCTGACGAGCGATGCGCCGCCATACGTTACGAACGGCAGCGGGATGCCGGTGATTGGCATCAGACCGATCACCATGCCCACGTTCACGAGGACCTGGAACAAGAGCATGGTCGCGAGGCCGCAGCCAAGGAGCAAGGCGAACGAATCGTTCGATCGCCATGCGCAGATGAGCAACCGGCACATCAGCGCTACGAACAGCGCCAGCACGACCATCGATCCGAAGAAGCCGAGCTCCTGCGCCAACACGCCCCAAACGAAGTCCGTCGTCTGCGCAGGCAGCGCGCCGGTGCCATTGGTGAGGCCCTTGCCCCACAGACCCCCCGAACTCACTGCCGTCTGAGCCTGGGCCAGCTGGTAGCCGCTTGCTCGCGTGTCCTGACCCTGGTTGAGCAGCGCCAGGAGACGGGCCCGCTGGTACCCATGAAGGACGTAGTTCCAGACGATCGGAATGGCGGCGACGACGGCGGCGGCAAGAGAGGCCAGCAACTTAAGGCTGGTCCCAGACATGAAGAGCATGCCGGCGAGGGTTGCGACCATAACCAGAGACGTTCCAAGGTCAGGCTGGAGCATCACCAGAATCCACGGGGGCGCCAGGACCAGGATCGCCCCGACGACTGTCCATACGGACTGGGCGTTAGGTCTGCGCCAGGCCAGATACGCGGCGAACACGACGATCATCAGGATCTTGGCCAGCTCGCTGAACTGAAGCCCGAACCCGGCAATCAAGATCCAGCGAGCCGAGGACCCGGCGTCGCCCGTGCTAGCGCCGAACCTGAGCGTCAGAATCAACAGGCCCACATTCACGAAGTAGATTGGCCACGCAAAGGTCCTTAGCCACCTGTAGTCGAACATCGTGGTGATTATGAAGACCACTGCCGCAATCACGGCCCACATCAAGCCGCGAACAAAGGGCGTTCCTGCGGCGAGGGTCGTGTGCGACGTGCCAACGCTGTTGCTATAAGCCATCGCCAGGCCGAAGATGGTCAGCAAGACTGCATATGTCGTCAGCTGCAGGTCATAAAGCCGCCACGTGAGCGAAGCGGCCCTGGGTGCCCAGGACCGCAGCTTCATGGGCTCCGGACGGAAGAGGCTCATTGGTTTGTCAAGTCAAATCAATGGTTGTTGGTCGTTCCCGCGAAATTGGTGACCTTGAATGCCCACATGTTGATGCTTCCGGGATTCCTGGAATTCGTGGGGCTGCCGGCGAGCTTGTAGTGAAGCCACAGGTAGTACTTGACGATCTCAGTCGAAATGTCGCCCCAAGTATTAGCGCCGTACACGAAAGTGACGACAGCGAGTTTGGAGTCGGTTCCGGTGAAGTCACCGTTGACCGGGTCACCGGGGGTATACCCGACGAACCACTCGTGGTAGGGCAGTCGCCCAAGTCTGTCGCGTGTCCCAAATTCGGCCGTGCCGGTCTTGCCGGCGACCATGATTGGCAGGTCGACGAGGTTGTACGTGTGCCTGCTGGTGACGACTGCGCGAGTTGCCAGACGCATCGTCTCGAGGTTCTGCGAGGACGCCGGCAGCTTCCTGATCAGTGTTGGCTGGACTTCTGTGACATTCCCATTTGCATCTGTGATTGAGGTCACCAGATGTGGGGTCCAAAGGTTTCCGCCGTTTGCCAGCGCACAATATGCGTTCAGGAGCTGCAGCGGGGTGGCGGTATCGAAGCCTTGCCCGATGCCGGCCTGCACGATCTCGCCGCGCAACATATCGCTGCCTTTTGCGATCTCCTTCCAGTTGTTGTCCGGGACTATTCCCTTTGCCTCGTCCGGCAGGTCAACGTTTGTGTAGGCGCCAAAGCCATACTCCCGCGCCCAATACGTGAGCGCGTCGAGCCCAACCTTGTCTGCAAGCTGATAGAAAAAGGTGTCACTCGAGTGGGCCAACCCCATGATGATGTTTAGCGGACCCCAGCCAACGTTGTTCCACTCTTTGAACTGTTCGTCGCCGATCATGACATACGGCTGCGACAGGATCGTGGAGGTGGCCGTGATCTGGCCGGTTTCCAGGCCCGCCGTGCCAGTCACGAGCTTGTATGTCGAACCGGGCGGGTACTGGTCCGACACAGCTTTGTTGATCAGCGGCTCGTTCGGGTCGCTCGCAAGGGTCTGGTAGTCCTGCCCAATGCTGTTGTCGTCGTACCCTGGCAGGCTGACCATGGCCAGGATCTCGCCGTTCTGGGGGTTCTCGACGATGATGACCCCCTTCTTCGCTCCGGACTGCTTGAGCCCCCAGGCAAGCGCCGTCTGGGCGATTTGCTGTTCGTGAACTGTGACGCTGAGCTTCAGGGAGGATCCCGGCACAGCTGCGCTCACAGGCGTAACAAGGCCCGGGATTGGCTGGCCGTTGTTGTCGAGCGCCACAGTCTGCGATCCGTATGTGCCCCTGAGTTGCGACTCGTAGTAGCGCTCGAGTCCTGCCTGACCGATGGTGTCTTCCGACGAATAGCCCGCCTCCTTGAGATCCGCGTACTGTTCGGCGTCGATTCGGCCGGTGTAGCCGAGTAGTTCGCCGAACAGCGGCCCCTGGGTGTAGTCGCGGACCTGTGCAGCAACGACCTGCACCCCGGGGAGAGCGACGCGGTTCTCGTCGATCATGCGGGCAACTTCAGTGTCCACCCCGGAGGCGACGACGATGGGGTTGTATTGGGATCCAGTGGCCCCGTCGATCGCTTCGTCGATGAGCACGGAGTCGATATTGAGGAGTGAGGCGAGACGACTGACGACGACAGGTTTTGCGGACAACGGCAGATCGTGCGGGACGATCTCAATCGTGTAGTTCGGTAGATTCTCCACGAGCGGCGTGCCTTTCCCACCATCGGCACTGCTGCCGTCGTAGATCAGGCCTCGGCTGGATGGAACCGCCTGACTCGTGGAGGCTTCACCCGTGCTGACCGGGAGTCCCTCCTGGCGAGTGAGGAGTTGCAGATTGAACATCTGCGCCCCGAGGGCCGTTACAACGACCAGGATTGCCAGGACGAAGGTCCCGAAGCGGTAGATATTCCGGTTGTCGGCAGGATTCTTTGGCCAAAGAGCGCTCATGGTTCTACCTCACCAACCAAACCGCTCCCGCTGCTCCCACCGCCTTCGAGCGGCGATCAAGAGAGGTGCAAGCACGGCCCCGAAGATGACGTTCGCTACGGCCGACGCCGCCACATTGGTCAACCGCAGGGCCGGAGTCGGGGGCCGAAGCAAGCCCGATGTCACGGTCGAGAGCACGATGAATACGGGAGTGAATACCGCCACGCCTACCAACGGGCTGGCGAAACGGATGCGGGCTAGGAACGGACTAATGGCGGCAGCCAGGCCAACGACGGCCAGCAATCCGAACACGGTCGAACCGATCGGTCGGTAGGCCAGGAAATCGACGAAGAGGCCGCCGACGAATGCCCATACCATACCCTCCTCGAAACCGACGATCAGCGTGAGGAGGACGGCGACTACCAATACGATTTGAGGTTGCGCGTCGGCGAGATGGATCCGCGAAGCGACTGTCACTTCCATGACGGCCGCGATCACGGCGCCGACCGCAGCTAAGAGAGGACCCATTGTGGCCTGCAGATTTGCCCGGGTCGCTCCGATGGGAGATGACCTGGGGGCGTGACAACCTGCGGAGTATAGGCTGGGGGGGCAATCCTGAACAAACGGCAGGCATCCCGCACTTGCTCTCAATATGTCGTGGGCGGCCGGCTGTTCCCGCCAAACCGGTCCAGAGCGTCGCCCTCGCGACCACTTGGTACGACCCAGCGGCCGCCCAACTGTTCCACGTGAAACGCGCATCGCAGAACAAGCTCGCAGCCCCCGGAAGCTCCCATTTCCCAAGCATCGGCCTGCCACGAGGAGCCCGAGGCCCAGTTCGAATTCTCAGGTGAGCGCGGAGTGAGCCGAGCGCAAGCCAGCGAGGATACGGTGTAGTTGGATGTCCGCCGCATCTCGCATCGGCCCAAGGTTGGTGCCGCTGTGGCAACCGAAGGTGTCCGAAATCCGAAGACCGGCCCCAAATGCTAGAATTCAAGCGTGCCGACCACCGAAATGGGGACCTGATTGGGCCAGATCATCGCTTGCGCCAACCAGAAGGGTGGCGTTGGCAAGACCACCACGGTAGTCAACCTATCGACCTACCTGGCCCTCGCGGGGGACGCCGTCCTCGTTGTCGACCTTGACCCTCAGGGCAATGCGACGAGCGGCTTCGGACTCGACAGAACCGAGATCGGACACTCCGTATACGAGGCGATCATGGAAGAGTCGCCGATCGTCGATCTCGTGCTTCCGACTGCGGTGGCTGGCCTGTCGATCGTGCCGTCGTCCATCTCACTTGCCGGTGCCGAGGTCGAACTAGCCCCTCTTCCTCAGCGCGAGCGTCGCCTGGCCCGCATCCTCGCTGACATCGCCTCCACCTACGACTACATCGTGCTGGATTGCCCGCCGTCGTTGGGCTTGCTCACGGTGAATGCCCTGACTGCCGCCGACTCCGTCGTGATCCCTATACAGTGCGAATATTACGCACTCGAAGGCCTCTCGCAGCTTATTGCCACCATTAATCTGGTGCGCAACCATCTCAATCCAGACCTGGCCATCAAGGGCGTCGTTCTCACGATGTATGACCCTCGGACGAATCTCTCGGCCGAAGTCGATGCGGAAGTCCGCAAGTACCTTGGGTCCACTGTCTTCGATACGATCATCCCTCGCAGTGTTCGATTGTCCGAGGCGCCGAGCTACGGCTTGCCGATCGCCCTGTACCGGCGCGATTCGAAGGGCGCCGAAGCTTATGAAGCCATGGCGCTTGAGCTCCGCGCTCGCGACGGGAAGCCAGTTCGCTCGGAGGGCACACGACCATCGGAGAGTGCCGTGGACGCCGCGGCGGCGGGTAAGTCGTTTCCAAACGGAGACGGGCAGTGATGTCCCCTCCATCCGAGCGCCACACCGGTCTGGGTCGAGGACTTGGTGCTCTGATTCCTCAGACGAGCCCGGCCGGCGCAGCGCAGGTCGAGATTCCCATCTCGCGGATCAAGGGCAATCCATACCAGCCTCGCCAGCGTGTTGAGCTGCAGGCGCTGGAGCGGCTGGCGGCCAGCATCGCTCTGCACGGCGTGCTCCAGCCCGTCCTGGTGACCGAGACCCTCGACGGCTACCAGCTCGTCGCCGGAGAGCGGCGGGTGCGCGCGGCTCAAATGGCGGGCCTGGACCATGTCCCCGCTATCGTCCGCCAGCTCGCCGCCAGAGATCAGCTCGCCGTAGCGATCGTAGAGAACGTCCAGCGCTCGGACCTCAACGCCATGGAAGAGGCCCACGCCTACCGCCAGCTCATCGAAGACTTCGAACTCACGCAGGAAGAGATTGCCACACGCGTCGGCAAAGCCCGGCCCACGATCGCAAATACACTTCGCCTGCTCGAACTCGATCCGTCGGTGCAGGAGGCAGTTGGCGCGGGGAACATCGCGGAGGGACACGCCCGGGCCTTGTTGGGCACTGCGCCCGCCGTTCAGCGCCAGCTCGCAGACGCCGTCGTCTCGCGAGGCCTGTCCGTCCGCCAGACCGAGGAGTTGGTGCGTCGGCTGCGCGACCGCCCGGCAACAACGGCCAGCGCACGTTCGACGGACGGAGACATAGATCGCCTGGAGGAGGAGTTGCGCCGTGCCCTCGGGACCAAGGTGTCCGTGGCCAGGGCTCGCAAGGGCGGGCGCATCGTCATCGAGTACTACAGCGACGAGGAATTCTCCCGCTTGTTCGACCGTCTGACCGGAGGAAACGCTTGACCCAGGATCCCACGCGGCGCTCGACAAACGGCCAGGCGACCGCGGCGAAGCAGGCCACGAGCGGCCGAACCAGGAAGGCGTCACCGAACGAGTACAACGCCGCCAGCATTCAGATCCTCGAAGGGCTGGATCCGGTTCGGCGGCGGCCCGGCATGTACATCGGCTCCACCGATGCACGCGGCCTGCACCATCTCGTCTGGGAAGTGGTCGACAACTCGATCGACGAGGCAATGGCTGGCCACGCCACCCACATCGAAGTCCGGGTGCTGCGGGACGGTGCGGTTGAGGTCACCGACGACGGCCGCGGCGTTCCGGTCGGCCGGCACGATTCAGGCAAGGACGCCCTCGAGATCGTGCACACCAAGCTCCATGCCGGCAGCAAGTTCGGCGGCGGAGGGTACAAGGTATCCGGCGGACTCCACGGCGTAGGCGTGAGCGTCGTCAACGCCCTGTCGGAATGGCTCCGTGTCGAGTCAGCCCGCGATGGTGGCGTTTGGGCCCAGGAGTATTCGCGCGGCGTGCCCACCACCCCGGTACGTAAGATCGGCCCGCAGGGCGATCGCAGGGGTACGACGACCATATTCCGGGCGGACCCCGAGGTCTTCGAGTCGACTGAGTTTTCGTTCGACACCATTTCGCAGAGACTGCGAGAGTCGGCGTATCTGAACAAGGGCCTCTGGATCCGGCTGACCGACGAACGTGCGGATAGAGAACGCTCGTTCTATTTCGAGGGCGGGCTCGTTTCCTTCGTCCGGCACCTCAACCGGAACAAGGAGACGCTCCATGCGCGTCCGATCTACGTCGAACGGCGCGAGGGCGCGACAGCGATCGAAGTCGCCCTCCAGTACAACGACACCTACGCCGAGAACGTCTTCAGTTTCGCCAACAACATCAACACCGTGGACGGCGGCACCCACCTCACGGGGTTCCGCGCCGCCCTCACGCGCTCGCTCAACGACTACGCCCGCAGAGCGGGCATCCTCAAGGACGCCGACGCCAACCTCTCCGGCGACGACGTACGCGAGGGCCTGACTGCGGTCATCAGCGTCAAAATGGTGGATCCGCAGTTCGAAGGGCAGACCAAGGCCAAGCTGGGTAACGCCGAGATCAAGGGTCCGGTCGAGGCCGCAGTGGCCGAGGGGATCGGCCAGTACTTTGACGAGAATCCGGCGGACGGCCGGCGCGTGATCGAGAAGTCCCTGACGGCGGCCCGGGCTCGCGAGGCGGCGCGCAAAGCTCGCGATCTGGTCATCCGCAAGGGCGCACTTGAGGGTATGTCCTTGCCCGGCAAGCTGGCGGACTGCCAGGAACGCGACCCGGCCAAGAGCGAGCTGTACATCGTCGAAGGCGACTCGGCCGGTGGTTCCGCGAAGCAGGGCCGCGACCGCCGCTTCCAGGCGATCCTCCCTCTCCGCGGCAAGCTTCTGAACGTCGAGAAGGCCCGTCTGGACAAGATCGTCTCGAGCGAGAACATCCGGCCCCTGGTGATCGCGCTGGGAGCGGGCATCGGCGACTCGCTGGATCTGGCCAAGCTCCGGTACCACCGCATCATCATCATGACCNNATGACCGACGCCGACGTGGACGGCGCCCACATCCGCACCTTGCTGCTGACCTTCTTCTACCGCCATATGCCGCAGGTCATCGAGAACGGCTTCCTCTTCATCGCCCAGCCGCCGCTCTTCCGCGTCAGCACAGGCAAAGTCACCCACTACGCTCAGTCCGAACCCGAGCGGGACGCCATCGTGAAGAAGCTGGCCGTCAAGAACGTCACGGTCCAGCGCTTCAAGGGCCTCGGCGAGATGAACGCCGACCAGCTCTGGGAGACCACCATGAACCCGGATTCGCGGACGCTGCTACGAGCGGAGGTGGAGGACGCCGCCGAGGCGGACGCGATCTTCACGATGCTGATGGGCGAGCGCGTCGAACCGCGCAAGGACTTCATCAAGACCGAGGCTCGAAAGGTCCAGAACCTGGATGTCTGATCGAGCTGTGGTCCACTCGCTGCCAATGGCCGACCCGCGCGACCTGGCGAACGGGCAGGCGAGGAAGCGAACGCCCAACGTCCAACCGGCCCTGCTCCGCTACGAGGACTTCCGAGTCACGCCGCACAACTGCTTCGCGTGCGGCGAACTCAACGAGATCGGCCTGCATCTGAAGCTCAACCTGGAGCCCGGTCGGTGCTGGACCGAACTCGAGATGCCGCGCCGGTTCGAGGGCTGGGAGGGAATCATCCACGGCGGGATCCTGAGCACGATCCTGGACGAAGTCATGGCCTGGTCTCTGGTGGCGCAGGACAACTGGGGCGTAACGGCGCGCATGAGCATCGACTTCCGCAAGCCCGTGACCGTGGGCCAGGCGGTTCGCGCTGAAGGCTGGATCACTGAATCGCGGCGGCGCATCCACGTCACGGCCGGCCGGATCGTCGACGCCGCGACCGGCGCGGAGCTCGCGACCGCAGAGGCAACATACGTGGCCGCCTCCGACGCCCGCAAGAGAGAGCTCAAGGCGCGCTACGGTGTGCGGGAGGCTCAGTCGGAATGAGCCCTGTCACCGTCTCGCCCACAACCGAGGCCTCGAACCGCTTCGTTGCGGCGCACCTCGCGCAGGCCTCGGCGCTCGGCGAGCAGCTGGCGGACCTGGTGCAGGACCCGGGCGCTTTCGTGGCGGCCATCGCCGACGGGTTCGCGGATCTGGGCGATCCGGTCTATGCCGAGGGCTCGCGGTCCATCGCTCCGGGCCTTGGGCCTATCCTCGGCGTACGGCTGCCGCTGATGGAGGCCACCAACAAGGCCTTCAAGCGCGGCACGCGCCAGACGTCGACCTCTCTCCTGGGCGACGCCGCAGACCGGCTGCTCCGCCAGGAATTGCGTGAGCTGCGCTGGTTCGGCATCTGGAACCTCGGACGCCTGCTTCCCACGGACTCCGAGCGCGCGTGGCAGCTCCTACGCCGGGCGGCCGGCGAGGCGGACGAGTGGATCACGGTGGACACTCTGGCCCATCCATACGGAGAGGGAATCCTGCTCGATACGCGCCGCTGGGCGGAGATCGAGCAGCTCGTCTTCTCACCGTCGCGCTGGGAGCGGCGCCTCGTCGGCTCCACCATCGCCACGATGCCCCACGTCCGCGACGTCCCCGGCGGCAAGAGTGGGGTCGTCGTCGAGCGAGGCCTGGCACTCATCGGTCAGCTCATCGGCGACGCGGAGCCCGACGTTGAGAAGGCGCTTTCGTGGGCCCTACGAACGCTCTCACAGCTGGATCCGGCGGCCACCGCCCGCTTCCTCGGGACGGAAGCCGAGACCGCGCGAACCACCGACGACGGCCACCGTGCGTGGGTGATCCGCGACTCCGTCTCCAAGCTCCCCGCCGAAACGGCCGTTCGCCTTCGGGCCAGCCTGGACCGCATCCGACGCAGGCCCGGCGTCCCGTCCACGTCGCGTGCCGCTGCCACGGCCGCGGCCTTCCTAACCCGCCTGCCCGGCGGGACCCTTGACCGACCCGCCGCCAACGCCCTCAGGAGAAACACACCGTGACCGACGATCTGGGCCGGGTCCGAACAGTTCGCATCGAAGACGAGATGCGGACCAGCTACCTCGACTACGCCATGAGCGTCATCGTGGCCCGGGCCCTGCCCGACGTCCGCGACGGGCTGAAGCCGGTCCATCGTCGCATCCTCTACACCATGGGCGAGATGGGCCTCTCGGCCACCTCGTCGTATCGCAAATGCGCGGCCATCGTCGGCGATGTGATGGGCAAATACCACCCGCACGGCGACGTGGCGCTTTACGACGCCCTGGTCCGGCTTGCTCAGGACTTCTCGATGCGCTATCCACTTGTCGACGGGCAGGGCAACTTCGGCTCGATCGACGGAGATAGCGCGGCTGCGATGCGCTACACGGAGGCCCGGCTCACCGGCATCGCGGCGGAGATGCTGGCCGACATCGACAGGAATACGGTCGACTTCACGGACAACTACGACGGCACTCAGAAGGAGCCGACGGTCCTGCCGGCCAAGCTGCCCAACCTGCTCGTCAACGGCTCGTCTGGGATCGCCGTGGGCATGGCGACCAACATCCCGCCCCACCACCTGGGTGAAGTCTGCGACGCGGCCCAGGCCCTGATCGACGACCCGGAACTGACCTCCGACGACCTGTGCAAGTACGTGACAGGACCTGATTTCCCGACCGGCGGAACGATGTTCCGCTTCGAAACGCGCCGCAATCCCATCACCGGCGAGAGCGAAACGGTGGACGCCATCCGCGAGATGTACGCCCATGGCCGCGGCCGAGTTGTCGTCCGCGCCCAGGTGGCTTTCGAGGAAACCCGGCACGGCCGGATGGCGATCATCGTCACCGAACTGCCGTACATGGTGAACAAGGCCACTCTGCTGGAGAAGATGGCAGAGCTGGTCGGCGCCAAGAAGCTCGAGGGCATCGCCGATCTGCGCGACGAATCGGACCGCGACGGAATGCGCATCTACGTGGAGATCAAGCGCGACGCCGATCCGCACCGGGTCCTCAACAACCTGTTCAAGCACACGGCGATGCAGACCGCCTTCAACATGAACATGCTCGCCCTGGTCGACGGTCAGCCGCAGACCCTGCCCCTCAAGTCGGTTCTGCAGCACTACATCGACTACCGCCGCCAGATCGTCCGTCGCCGGACCGAGTTCGATCTCGAGAAGGCGCGCGCTCGAGCTCACATCTTGGAAGGCCTCAAGATCGCCCTCGACAACCTCGATGAGGTGATCCGGACAATCCGTGGGTCGGCCGACGTCGAGACGGCCCGCAACAACCTGATCGGCCGTTTCGGCCTGACCGAGATCCAGGCGCAGGCGATCCTGGACATGCGCCTCGCCCGCCTCGCCGCCCTCGAGCGCAAGAAGATCGAGGACGAGTACCTCGAGATCATCCAGCTGATCGCCGAGCTGGAGGAGATTCTGGCCAATCCATCCCGCATCCTGGCCGTGATCAAGGATGAACTCTCCGCCATCAAGCAGAAGTACGCCGGCGCTCGTCGCACTCGAATCGCGGACGACTCAAGTCGCGATATGACCGACGAAGACCTGATCGCGGACGAGGATGTCGTCGTCACCATCAGCCGGCGCGGCTACATCAAGCGCCAGCCGGTTGCCACGTACCGACGCCAGGCGCGCGGCGGCAAGGGAATCATCGGCCACGTGACGCGCGAGGAGGACGCCGTCGAGCACCTCCTCGTCGCCAACACGCACGACTGGGCGCTCTTCTTCACGAACCGTGGCCGCGTCTTCTCGGCCAAAGTTCACACCATCGTCGACGCCAGCCGCCAGGCCAAGGGCATCGCCATCATCAACCTCCCGGGTGTTCAGGTTGAGCCGGGAGAAGTGCCAATGGCGACGATCACGTTGTCGGACTTCAATGCCGGCAAGTTCCTTGTCATGGCCACGCGCAACGGCATCGTCAAGAAGACACCGCTCGAGCAGTTCGAGAAGGTCCGCTCCAGCGGCATCATCGCCATTACCATCGCCCCCGACGACGAACTCGCCTGGGTGGACGTGGCGACCGGCACGGACGACGTCATCGTCGCCACGGCTCAAGGCAAGATCGCCCGCTTCCCGGAGACGGAGGTGCGGCCGATGGGTCGCCCCGCGGCCGGCGTCATCGGTATCAGACTGGCCAGCCCCACCGACCGTGTGGTCGGGATGAGCGTCGTCCAACCCACGGCGGATCTCCTCGTCCTGACAGAGACCGGCTACGGCAAGCGCGTGGCGTTGAAGGAGTTCCGGGCGATGCATCGCGGCAGCCAGGGCGTCCGACTCATCTCCCTGGAGGGCAAGAGGACCGGCGACGTGGCCGCCGTCCAGCAGGTGACCGAACAGGATGAGGAGCTTCTCCTCATCAGCGCCGGAGGCCAGGTCGTCCGGACGGAGACGAACACCATCAATCGCTACTCGTCCGGGGCGCGGGGCGTGATCGTCATGCGCCTCAACACCGGGGACAAGGTGGTCGGCATCGCCGCCTTCCGTGCCGGCCTGGCACAACGCGGTGGCATGGCGGACAATGAAGGCGAGGGGACGCCTCCGGAGCCCACAGGCGGAGCCACAAAGTGACCAGTAGCGAGATACGCAAGAAGGCGATCGGCGCGGACCAGTTCGACGTGTACACCGGGAATGCCAACCCGGAGCTGGCTCGCAACATCTGCCGCTATCTCGATATCGATCTCGGCCGAGCCGAGGTCTTCGAATTCGCCAACGAGAACATCTTCGTCCGGATCATCGACAACGCCCGGGAAAAGGACGTCTTCCTGATCCAGCCGACGTCTCGGCCGGTGAACCAGTCGATCATGGAACTCTTGATCATGATCGACGCCTTCAAGCGCGCCAGCGCCGGCCGGATCACCGCGGTTGTGCCGTACTACGGCTACGGCCGGTCCGACAAGAAGGACCAGCCGCGCGTACCGATCACGGCCCGCCTGATCGCGGACATGGTCACGGTGGCGGGGGCGAACCGCCTCCTGACGGTGGATCTCCACCAGGGCCAGATCCAGGGCTTCTTCAACATCCCAGTCGATGAGCTGACGGCCGTCCATCTCCTCTCCAGCCACTTCCTCCAGAAGCACCTGGAGAACCCGGTCGTGGTCACCGACCTCGGTTTCGCGAAGCGCGCCCGCACTTTCGCCGAGCTCATGGATGCGCCTCTTGCAATCGTGGAGAAGCGCCGAATCGGAAACCAGGACCGGACGGAGGTCCTCAACGTCATCGGCGACGTGCGCGGCAAGCGCGCCATCGTGGTCGATGACGAGATCGACACCGCCGGCACCCTCATCCAGATAGTCAACGCCCTGGAGCGCGAAGGCGTGACCGAGATGTACGCCTGCGCCACTCACGCGGTCTTCTCGGGCGAGGCGGTCGAGCGGATCGCCGCCTCCGCGCTACGCGAGCTGGTCGTCACCGACTCGATCCCGATCCCACCCGAGAAGAAAGACCCCAAGGTCAAGGTCATCTCACTCGCCCCGCTGATCGCCGAGGCGATCGTTCGCATCCACCGCGGCCAGTCGGTCGGTGCCCTTTTCACCAGCGAAGTCCACGTCGCCCAGGAGATGCTTCTCTGGGACGTCGGCGGTCGGCCGGGCCGAGCGCCCGGCAACGGCGAGAACGGCCGATGAGCGAGCCGGCCGGGCCTGGACAGGCAGAAGCCTCGGGACACTGACCGGGCGAAGGTCCGGACGGCCAGACAGGAGACCGCAAAACCATGACTCTGCAGTTGCATCGTCCGGACAGTCAGGGCGGTCTTCGGCCGAACCCGCAGACCGGCCGCGACTGGCGCCTGGATCTGCGGTCGCGACGCTGGCGCGTGGCCGCGCTGGGCAACACCGAGATGAACCCAACCTCCACGAGAATGGCCGTCGTATTCTGGGCCGCGCTCGCGGCGCTGACCCTGGTCCTGCTGTTGCTGGGCTACGGGACAAACTTCTGGCGATAACAGCGACAGCGGCGAAGCTGGGGAGGCGGTCGAAGATGCTGTGCGGCCGTCCCGCCACCCCGCTGGCCTATACTTCCATCTCGGCCCTCGACAGCATCGGGTGGCCGTCATCGGCTGACGCCGAGGGGCGCCGCGGCCCAGGCCGGCGCCCCGGCGGAGGCCCAGGTTTCGGGCCCGCGCGGCGGGCCACCAACGATCGTGAGTTCCAATGCTTGGCTTCCTGAGCCGATTCGTCGACTCGAACGACCGCGAACTGCGGCGCATACAGCCCCTGGTCGACGAGACCAACGAGCTGGAGCCCGAAATGCAGGCGCGTTCCGACGCCGAGATCCGCGCCTTCGTCGACGAGATCCGCGAGGAGATCGCCGACGCCGCCGAGCCCGAAGAACCGTCCGACGACGAGCGCCACCACCCAGAGCTGGAGCGCCGCCGCGAGCTCAAGAAGGAGCGCCTCAAGCGGGAACACGACCGCCTTCAGGCAGCCCTGGACGAGGCCGTGCCAGAGGTCTTCGCCGCGACACGCGAGGCCATGAACCGTACGCTCAAGATGCGCCATTTCGACGTCCAACTCATCGGCGGGATCGTTCTCCACCAGGGCCGCGTCGCCGAAATGCGCACCGGCGAGGGCAAGACCCTCGTCGCGCCCCTCGCCGCTGTCCTGAACGGCCTGACGGGCCGAGGCGTTCACGTGGTGACCGTCAACGACTACCTGGCTCGCCGCGATGCCCAATGGATGGGGCCGATCTTCCATTTTCTCGGCCTTTCGGTGGGCATCATCGCCCACGACACCTCTTACGTGTTCGAGCCCGGGTACCCCACCACGGACGAGCGGCTCATCAACCTGCGGCCCTGCACGCGCCGCGAGGCCTACGCCGCTGACGTCACCTACGGCACGAACAACGAGTTCGGNNCATCCTCATCGACGAAGCCCGCACGCCGCTGATCATCAGCGGCCAGGCCGAAGAGTCGGCCGACAAGTACTTCCTGTTCGCCCGCCTCGTGCCCCGGCTCGTCGAGCGGCCGGAGGGGGATGAGGAAGGCGGCGACTACTTCGTCGACCTCAAAGAGAAGGCCGTTTCGCCGACCGAGCAGGGCATCACCAAGATGGAGAAGCTGCTCGGCGTCAAGAACATCTACGACGACCCCACGCTGGCGCGCTACTTCGAATCCGCCCTGAAGGCTCACGCTCTATTCAGGCGGGACCGCGACTACATCGTCAAAGAAGGCGAGATCGTCATCGTCGACGAATTCACCGGCCGCCAGATGCCCGGCCGGCGCTGGAGCGAGGGTCTCCACCAGGCTATCGAGGCCAAGGAGGGGCTGCGGGTTCAGCGCGAGAGCGTGACTCTGGCGACGATCACGTTCCAGAACTACTTTCGGCTCTACACCAAGCTCGCCGGTATGACGGGCACGGCCATGACCGAGGCCGAAGAGCTGCACAAGATCTACAAACTCGAGGTGGTGGCCATCCCGACCCACCGGCCGATGATCCGCGAAGATGAGTCGGACCTGGTCTTCCGCAACGAAACCGGCAAATACCTGGCCCTCATCGACGAGATCGTCGAGATGCACGATGCCGGGCGCCCGGTCCTGGTTGGCACCGTTTCGGTGGAGAAATCCGAGCACCTCGCCGACATGCTCAAGCGCCGCGGCGTCAAACACGAGGTCCTCAACGCCAAGTTCCACGAAAAAGAGGCCCCCATCGTGGCCCAGGCCGGCCGGACCGGGGCGGTGACGATCGCGACCAACATGGCCGGCCGCGGCACGGACATCCTGCTCGGTGGCAATCCGGCGGGCCTCGCCTCGGAGATGCTGCATCGCAAGGGCCTGAACCCGGCGGAAGTCGACAAGGAAACCTACGAAACGGCGCTGGCCGAGGCCAAGCGGCTGTGCGACGCGGAGCATGAAGATGTGGTGGGCGCGGGCGGTCTCCACATCATCGGCACCGAGCGTCATGACTCGCGCCGCATCGATAACCAGCTCCGTGGCCGCGCCGGCCGCCAGGGCGACCCCGGGTCGTCGCGCTTCTACCTCTCCCTCGAAGACGACCTGATGAAGCGATTCGCCTCCGACCGGGTCGCGGGCTTGATGGAGCGGATGGGCCTGGACGAAGACACGGCCATCGAGTCACGGCTGGTCTCCAAGACGATCGAGGGCGCCCAGACCCGCGTCGAGGGCTACAACTTCGACATCCGCAAACGCGTCGTCGAATACGACGACGTCATCAACAAGCAGCGCGAAACCATCTACGAAGAACGAGACAAGGTTCTCAACAACGAGGACCTGGGGGATACCGTCCGGGAATTCCTGGACCAGGAGATCGACGCCCTGGTAGGCCGCCACCTGCCTGCCAGCCTGTCGCCCAACGAATGGGACCTCGAGGCCTTGGCCAGCGCTCTCGAGAGTATGGGGTTGGCCAGCGAAGAGACGAAACCGGAGGCGCTCGAGGAATTCGGCAGCCCCGAGCATGTCGCCATCAACCTCAAGGACATCGCCGCCGAGCGCCTCGAGGCGAAGGCGCAGGAGGTCGGCGAGGACTGGCCGATGCTCGAACGCCTCGTACTTCTGCGCACGATCGATTCGATCTGGGTGGAGCATCTGACAGAGCTCGACGAGATGCGGCAGGGTATCGGCCTTCGCGGACTGGCGCAGGAAGACCCGCTCAACGCCTACAAGAAGGAAGCCTTCGGCCTCTTCGAGGAGATGCGGGCGCTCATTCGCCATCAGGTCGCGAGCACCATCTTCCGCGTCCAGATCGTTCGACAGCCACCTCCGCCGCCGGCGGGCGTGGAGAGCCGCGGCGAGGAGCCGGTCGGGGCTGGCGCCAGCAGCAGCTCGACGAGCGCCGGCGGATCGACGATGAGCGTCGGCGGATCGAGCGTCGGACGGACGACGACCAGCGCGGGCGGGGCGACGGGCATGGCCGCCGCTGCTGCCGCCATCGCCGCCGCCGGAGGACGACCAATCCCCAAGGCGCTGCCGCAGGGCCGACCCGTCGGTGGATCGAATTCGGCCGGCAGCGACGCCGCGAGCAGCGGCGCCGTCAAACCCGGCTACTCCCCGTCAGGCAAGCGAATGGGCCGCAACGACCCGTGCTGGTGCGGCTCGGGGAAGAAATACAAGAAGTGCCACGGCGGGTGACCCTGGGGGCACGCTTGCGCGATCTGCTGATCGTTGCGGTGGCCTTTGCGATCGGCGGGGCCACGCTGACCGCATACACGGTCTATCGCATCGGTGAGGTCGGTCAGCACGACAATCGCCGGTCGGCGGACGCGATCGTCGTCCTCGGCGCAGCCCAATACAATGGCCATCCCTCCGCGGTGCTGGCAGCCCGGCTGGACCACGCCATCGACCTATACAAGCAGGGCTACGCCCCCTGGTTCGTAGTCACCGGCGGGAAGCTGCCCGGCGACAACTACACCGAGGCTGAAACTGGACGCCGCTATGCCCGCGACCGGCAAGTGCCCGATTCCGCGATCCTCGAAGAGACCACCGGCAGCAGCACGCTCGAATCCATACGCAACGTTCGCACCCTCATGGACCAGCACGGGCTCCACACGGCGCTCTTCGTCTCGGACCGAACGCATATGCTGCGGGTTCTGCGGCTGGCCCAGGACCAGGGCATAGAGGCCTGGGGCTCGCCCACCGGCACCAGTCCGGCCGACACCGACCCAACCATGCATTTCGATGCGCTCATGCACGAGCTAGGCGCGCTCGGCTACTACAGCTTCCTCACGGGCGAACCGGCGGAGACTCAGAGTCAAGCGCCGAGCCCTGCGCCATCCGGCGGGCAGTAGGGGGGACCTGGGGGGCGTCCCGGCGGCTTCTTCAGATGAATGCGCGCGCCAACTGCGCCCGGGCTCGGATTTCGCTCGGATCTGATGAATTGCCCCCTTGGCTACACCGAATTGAACCCGTATACTCGCCAAGAAGCAACCCGCGTCGATCCGGTTCCGGCGGTCGCGGGCGAGCTGAGGGGTTGTGTCGTCACACACAACGAGGAGAGAGTTGAAGCAGGCAGAGGAAGCGGCGTTCATCGATCTCATCGCCTGCGAGCGTGACTGCCGGAACTGTAGTTATGCGGCTGCGCTCGACTGCGATGGCAATTGCGGTGTCTGCCCTCACAACATCTACTGCCCCTGCGTGAACCCCGTCGTCGCCCGGAGCAAGAGCGCCCTGCGCCTCATCGAGCTTCGGCCGATCCTGCTCCAGGACGCCCGAGGCCGGTATTAGTGGAACCGGCCGAGATTCGCGACCTGGTTCTGAGGATCCAGGCGACGTCGGGGCGTCTTTGACCTATCCACAAAGGACAGCCGGCTAGCCGAGCTGGATGCTGCTGTCCTCGAACCCGGATTCTGGGACGATCAGCGAGCGGCCAAGAAGCTCCTGCGCGAGGCGGAGGGACTGCGTGAGGAGCTCGGGCTGTGGCGGCAACTTGAGTCGCGCGCCGGATCCACGCTCGAGCTGCTCGAGTTGGCCCAGGAGGAGGACGATCAGACCGTTCTCGCCGACGTGGACTCGGAGGCTCAGCAGCTGGCCGCCGACTACGGGCGCGCTCGCCGCGAGCTTCTCTTCGGCGGCCAGTACGACCAGCGCAACGCCCTGCTGACGATCAGCGCCGGAGCCGGCGGCACAGAAGCCACCGACTGGGCCGAGATGCTACTCCGAATGTACCTGCGCTGGGCCGAGCGCCATCGCTTCGCGACCGAGATCCTCGACCAGACGGAGGGCGAGTCCGCCGGCCTCAAGAGCGTCACCGTCGCGATCGACGGCCGCGCGGCGTACGGATACCTCAAGGCCGAACGCGGCGTCCACCGGCTCGTGAGAATCAGCCCGTTCGACTCGCAGAAGCGGCGCCATACGACCTTTGCCCTGGTCGAGGTGCTCCCGGAAGTCGAGAGCGATCTCGAGGTCGAGCTGAACTGGGACGAGATCCGGATGGACACGTTCCGCGCCACCGGCGCGGGCGGCCAGCACGTCAACAAGACCGACTCGGCGGTTCGGCTGACCCATCTGCCGACCGGCATCGTCTCCCAGAGCCAGAACGAGCGGTCGCAGACTCAGAACAAGGAGACCGCGGCCAAGATCCTCCAGGCGCGCTTGCTTCAGCGCGCGGTGGAAGAGCACGAGGCAGAGATCAAGAAGCTGCGCGGCGAACACGTGGAGGCCGGCTGGGGCAACCAGATCCGGAGCTACGTCCTACATCCCTACCAGATGGTGAAAGACCACCGCACCGAAGTTGAGACCGGGAACACCGCCGCCGTGCTCGACGGCGACCTGGACACCTTCATGCAGGCCGAGCTGGAACGCGAAGCGACCGGCATCGCCGTTCCCGGCGGCCGGCCGGAGCGCGACGCATGAGTCGGGAGGAGATCGGCTACCGGCCACCGCGCCCGGAGGACCTGGTCGACTGCGCTCTGGTGTGGCACGCCTCCGTGAACGACTACATGACCCGCCTCGGCCACCCGCTGCCGCCACCGGTCCTGGAGCCGGCCCTGCGTCTGAACGAGCATCTCCTGGCCACGGATCCGGACCACTTTCAGGTCGCGGTGACGCGGTCGGTGCCGGGGCGACACGAGCGGATCGTGGGCTTTGGCATCGGGCTGCAGCGGGAGCACGTCTGGTTTCTCTCGCAGCTCTACGTGCTGCCCGCGGAGCAGCATCGAGGCGTGGGGCGGGCGCTCCTGAGCCTGGTGCTGCCGTCGGCCCCGGCGGCAGGGGCTGCCGACGACCCGGACGGGCAGACCGATCGCCGGCCGGGCGTCCTGGCCACCTGCACGGACAGCGCCCAGCCGATTTCAAACGGCCTATATAGCAAGCTCGGGATCGTCGCCCGAATGCCGGTCTTCAACCTCGTGGGCCGGCCCACTTCGCCTTCCGCCCTGCCGGGCCTGCCCTCCGGAATCGAGGCCATTCCGCTCGAGCCAGCCGAGCGGACCTCGCACCGCAACCCGGCCGGCCCGGGCAAGGCCGAACTCGAGCAGACCATCGACGCGATCGATCGAGACGTCCTCGGCTACGCCCACCAGCGCGACCATTTGTTCCTCCGGGTTCAGGGCAGAACCGGCTTCCTCTACCGGACCAGTGCCGGCGAGCCGCTGGGCTACGGGTACTCGTCGCAGGTGGGGCGGTTTGGGCCCGTCGCCTTGCTGGACGAGACGCTGATGGCCGGCGTCATCGGCCACTTGATGGCCGCGATCGAGCCGCGCGGCGCCGCCAGCGTGTGGGTCCCCGGCGCCAACGATCGAGCCATGGTGGCGCTCCTCCGCGCCGGGCTACGGATAGAGGGTTTCCCGGCGATGTTCTGCTGGACCAGACCTTTCGCGACGTTCGAACGCTATCTGCCCGCCGGACTCGCCCTGCTGTAGGCCGAGCGAGACCGTGGCACGCGCGGCGGCGCCATCGGTGCTAGCCTCGCGTCGTGAGCTCGGAACCCTCCCGATCGACGTCCGCCATGCCCGGCCAGCCACCGATCGATCGCCGCCAACCCGTCGGCGCAGGCTCCGTGACGGGCACAACGACCGAGGCGATCCCCGCCCTCGTTCTGCGCGGTGTCACGAAGACGTACCCCAACGGCAAATCTGCCTTGCGCGAGGTCAACCTCACCGTCCCGGCCGGCGACTTCGTCTTCCTCGTGGGTCCTTCGGGCGCCGGCAAATCGACCCTCATTCGCCTGGTGATTCGCGAGGAATTGGCGACCCGGGGAAAGGTTCTGCTCGAGGGCCGCGACCTGGCCCGGCTCAACCACCGTGAAGTACCGAAGATCCGCCGTCGCATCGGGACCGTCTTCCAGGACTTCAAACTCCTGCCGAACAAGTCGGTCCGCGACAACGTCGCTTTCGCGCTGGAGGTCACCGGCACGTCCGGGTCGCGCATCAAGCCAGCGGTGGAGCGCGTCCTGCGAGTAGTGGGCCTCTCCGCCCAAGCGGATCAGCGACCTAGCGAGCTCTCCGGCGGGGAGCAGCAGCGAACCGCGATCGCCCGGGCCCTCGTACACGACCCACATCTGTTCATCGCCGACGAGCCCACCGGGAACCTCGATCCGCTCATCAGCTGGGAGATCATCCAGCTCCTGCTGCGCATCAACGAGATGGGGGTCACGGTTCTCATGGCTACCCACAACGCCGAGGTCGTCACCGCCCTCCGCAAGAGAGTGGTGGCTCTCGAGGATGGCCGCGTCGTCCGTGACGAGACCGGCGCCGCCTACCACCGGGAGGACTGAGTGCTCGCGTTCGTCGCCTTCAGCCTCAAGCGAGCGTGGCAAGGGTTCTGGCGCAACTCACTCATGAGCCTGGCCGCGACCGCATCGATGGTGCTCATGCTCGTTCTCTTGAGCGGGCTGGTGATCCTGCTGTCGGGCCTGGACGCGACGCTCAAGTACGTCGAATCGGAAGTCGAAGTCGTGGCCTATCTCAAGGATTCGGCGACCGCCCAGGACGTCAACGTGCTCACGGCAGACCTCAAGTCGATGCCCCAGGTCATCACCATCACGTACATCTCCAAGGAGCAGGCGCTCAAGAACTTCCAGCAACGTCAACCGGACGTGGCGGCACTCGTGGACGCGCTGCCGAGCAACCCGCTCCCGGCCTCGTTCGAGATGGGCCTGCGAGACCCGAGCGACTACATCGACGTGGCCACCTTCCTGCGGGGCCAGAGCGCGGTGGACTCGGTCCAGGACATCAAACAGACCGTCAACCAGATGCTCACCGTGATCAACGTCCTGAGGACGGGCGGCATTGCCGTGCTGGGAATCGTCGGCCTGACCGTGCTCTTCATCATCGTCAACACCATCCGGCTGGCCGTCGTGGCCCGAGCCGGTGAGATCGAGGTGATGCGCCTGGTGGGTGCGTCCGACGCGTTCATCAGGTGGCCGTTCATCTTCGAAGGCGCGCTCGTTGGGCTATTCGGCGCGCTTATCACCATCGGCCTGCTGCTTCTGGTTCAGGCGCCTCTCACCAGCCTGATGGCAGACTTCTTCAACGTCCTGCCGGTCCAGGCGAGCGCGATCGTCGGCCAGAACGTGGCCTTGATCGTGATCGCCACCGGGGTCGGCATCGGCGTCCTTGGCTCTTACCTGTCGATTCGTAGCTACCTGACCCGGTGATCCGGAGACGCTCCGGACCCGGTTGACGATCCAGAGGTTGATCCGATGTCTGCGCCCCGCAATCTCTCGAGTTCGGATCGATCGGATCCGGCCGATCAGTCCATCACCGGATCTCCAATCGAGGCGGCCATCGACCACGCCGACGTCGGTTCGGTCGAGCCCGTGGACGGGGTGGAGGCTCGCCCCAGCGGTCGGTCTCGCCGCCCGCGGACGATCAACGCGTCTCGTTTCGGCGTGTTCATCGTCGTCGTGCTCGTCGGCAGCGCACTTTTCCTCGGCGGCTACTCGCTCGGTGCTCGGGTGGCAACCACCCCTGGCACGCCTGCGTCGGCGGAGTCGCAGTTCGCCCCGTTCTGGGACGTCATATCGCTGATCCAGAGCGACTACGCGGGTTCGCCCAGGCCCACCCAGGACGACCTGATCCGGGCCGCCATCAAGGGCATGATGGAGAGCCTCAACGATCCGTGGTCCTATTACCAGCAACCCGACGACTTCCAGAACTCGCTGCTGGACGTGGGCGGGCAGGCCCAGGGGATCGGGGTCCAGGTCCAGCTGCAGCCCGTCCAGGCCGGCTCCACCCTCGCCTGCCCCGCCATCGGCAACGGCTGCGAACTCGCGATCGTCCAGCCTATTCCCGGTTCGCCGGCCGCACTTGCGGGCATCCAGGCGGGCGACGTGATCGTGGCAGTGGGCGGGGCCTCGCTTGACGGTCTGACCCTCGACCAGGTCACGGCCAAGATCAAAGGACCCACGGGCACGTCCGTGACTCTGGCCATCCAGCGAGGCACCAAGACGATCGACGTGACGATCACCCGCAACATCTACAACCAGCCCGAGGTCGACACCAAAGTACTGGCGAACGGGGCGGTCGAATACATGCACGTCAGCGGCATCAACGGCGCTGCCAGCTCTCAGTTCGAGTTGGCCCTGACGGGTGCTTTGGCGGCCGGCCGAAAGGCGATCGTGCTTGACTTGCGAGGCAATCTCGGCGGCTACGTACCCGACGCCGTCAAGATCGCCAGTGAGTTCATCCCATCGGGCCCGATTCTCTACCAGCAGGACGCTTCCGGGGCTCAGACCGAGATTGCGGCGGATCCGGCCGGGCTCGCCACCGACCTCTCCGTCAAGGTGGTCGTGCTCGTCGACGGCAACACCGCGTCGGCTGCCGAAATCACGGCCGCGGCCCTCCAGTCGCACGGACGAGCGTTGCTGGTGGGAGAAAAGACGTATGGCAAGGGCGTCGTCCAGGAGTGGCTGCCGCTGCCGAACAACGATGGCGGCGTCCACCTCACAGTGGCTCGCTGGCTGACACCAAATGGGGTCTGGATCCAGGGCAAGGGGCTCGCGCCCGACATCGCCGCCACCAACTCGGGCGCCCGAGCGGGCACCGATCCCGTCCTCGACGCGGGGCTCACCGCGTTGGGATACCCACCGCAACCCGGAGCCGCCCCGAGCCCGGCGGCCTCGCCGTCCGCCCCGTCGGTCCCGTCTCTCCTTCCCAGCCCCTCACCGAGTTAGTCCAGGCGGACCGCGCGCACCTGACGGCCCGTGGTTGCGACTTTGGCCGGGCACGGCTACGATGCCGGAGAACGAAAGGAGGTGATGTGCAGTGTCGGATTTGCCGATGCGCTGCACCACCTCGTCAGGAGCTGAACACTAGGACAGCCCCTACGGGTGGTGACATACGCAAACCGAATGCCGGTCCTTCGGGGCCGGCATTCGTGCGTCCTACGCTTGCGAGGCCGATCCGCCGCCCGGCCGGCTCGCGCGTCCGCTACCCTCCGAATCTCCGGCCCATCGTCCCGCCAGCCCGAGGAGCGCCAAGTTGGGCGAAGAGAAGACCGTCGCCCAGAACCGAAAGGCCCGCCACGAGTACTCGATAGAGGACTCGTTCGAGGCCGGCATCGTCCTGACCGGAACCGAGATCAAATCGATTCGGGCCGGCAAGGTAAGCCTGGCCGAGGCCTACGCGCGCATCGAAAACGGCGAGGCCTGGCTGATCGGCGCCAACATATCGCCCTGGGATACGGGTAACCGCAACAACCACGAGCCCAAGCGGAACCGCAAGCTGCTGATACACCGCGATCAGATCGTGGCCCTGCTCCTGAAGACGAAGTCGAAGGGGCTGACGCTGGTCCCTCTCAAGATGTACATCACCGGGCGGGGTCGGGCCAAGCTGGAGCTCGGCCTCGGGCGTGGCAAGCAGCTGCACGACCGCCGCCGCGACATCGCGGCTCGAGACCAGCGGCGCGAGATGGACCGCCAGATGGCGGACATCGACCGGGGGCGCGCTCGAGGTCAGTAGCGAATGACAGAAGGAGAACCGATGGACACCGCGGATACGATCGAGGGCCGCTACCAGCTGACGATCAGCGAGTACCTGCGTTTCGTGCCGGCGCTCAATCAGGGTACGGCGTTCTCCCTCATCGCGGCGGCCCTCTTCGCCTCTCTTGCGTTCTTCAGCTTCACCCACGGTGGCTACGTTCTAGCCGGCCTGCAGATCGCCATCGCCGTCGCGCTCTACACCGGCTACTACTCCGTCCCGTTTGCGTGGCTCTCCCTTGTGCGCCACCGCGCGGCCGTAGAAGGGCCAGTTGAGGTTCGCGTGAATGCCGAAGGGCTCCGGGTCACGACTGCCGAGGGCCTCATCGAACTGCCCTGGGGCAAGATCGATCGCGTAAGAGAAACGTCCAGCGTGTTCTTTCTCACGTCGGAACACCCTCGCTCCTTCATCCTGCCCAAACGGGCCTTCGATGAGGATCAGCTCGAGACGATCCGAGATCTGGCAGCCACGATGGCGAGGTATTACGACGCGAGGCGCGAGAGCGGGCCGCGTTGACCAGGGAACGAATCACGCTGCCCGCTGCGTCAATATCCGTGAGATGGCAAGCCGACGCGAACTCGTCACCGCAGCCAAGGCCGGAGACGGCGACGCATTCATGGANNTACGAGCCTGGCGCGAGTTGCCCGGACTGCGGGACGCGGACCGCTGGGCGGCCTGGTTCCGGCGCATTGCGGTCAACGCCGCGATCGACACGGGCCGGCGCAAGAAGGCGTTCCGCGTCGCGCCGCTCGACTTCCATGAGCCGCCTCCCGCTGCCGACAGTTCTGCCGGCGTGGGAGACCGCGACGAAGTCGGGCGGGCGATGGCCCATCTCGACGCCAATGATCGAGCGCTGCTGGCGCTCCGCTTCGGTCACGATCTTGAACTCCCCGACGTTGCGGCGGCGCTCGGCATCCCCCTGGGAACGGCCAAATCGCGCCTCCACCGCGCCCTCGGCCGCATGCGTAAAGAAATGGAGAGCGTCGATGAGCTCCGAGGACATCGAGACACTCCTTCGGGAGAGACTGAGTGCCGGGTCGAGCCGGCCCCTGCCAAGCCCGGGGTTTGAGAGTCGGGTCCGCGCGTCGCTGACGCCGCGAAGCGACCGGGGACGGCGCCGGCGAACCCACGTTGTGGAGGCGCTGGTAGGGCTCGCCGCTGCGCTAGCCCTGGCGGTCGTGGGCCTCCCGCGGCTGCTAGCTCCTCGATCCGACGCGCCCGCGCCGGGCGGCGTAGAGACCTCGAGCCCATCCCCGACGGCCGCGCCCACGCCGACGGACGTGCCCCTCGCCCATGCCCAGAAGTGGTTCCTCACCTTCGACTACCCGGCCGCGTGGAAGCTTGACGACCAGAACGTCCTGTCGGTGGCGGATCCAAACCCGGGACTCAGATTCACCTCCAGCGGCGGCAACCTGGAACTTCTCGGTAGATCCGTTGGCTTCCTGGGCACCGGGTCCGCAAGGGATATCTGCCAGGGCGATCAGGTCACCGTCGACTGCACGACTCAGTGGACGCTGCCGGAGAGCAGCGTCGAGGTCCGCTTCTGGGCCGCGTCGGGGGCCCATTGGGACGGCTTGTCCGCAATAGACGGCTATCCGCTCGACGGCTACACATCGACGACGGTCGACGGCCTGCCGGCCACGTTTACGAAGACCACCGGCTCGATCTCGAACGCGGCACTGCTTGGCCACCCGACCGAGGTTGTGCCCGGCGCCGATGAAGTCCTCTCATGGGTGCTGCCGACTCAGCGCGAGCTGGCAGGCGTCTACACCATCGACGCCGCCATTCGTGGCCCAAACACGGTCGAGCTCGAAGCGCAGGTTCGGGCCATGATCGCCAGTCTTCGCTGGGAGCCCGCGGCCTACAGGCTCCCAACCGACCCTGCCGCCCTCGACGCGGCCCAAGCGGCCGCAATCACGTCGGGGCTGTCGTCGCTCCGCAGTAAGCTCAATGCCCCGATATTGACCGAGTTCTATCCGCATTTCTTCGACTGCTTCCCGTCGAAGACCGGGGTCAGCGTTCCGGCGACCATCACCCATAGCCAGCAGGCTCCGCTCACACAGCCGCTGCCCGTGATATGCACGACGGCCATCAAGCCAAACTCGATGCAGGGTTGGACTCTCTCGCTGACCCAGACCTGGGCCGCGGGTCCCGACTACCCCGCTGGGTACTGCACCAACGTCTACCAGCTGAACCTTGACGGCACGCTCGCACAGTTCGACCAGAGCTGGCCCGACTATCTCAAACACATCTACTACCCGCACCAGGGCAGCACCGGCCCCGGCTGAGGCGCGTGCGCGTGGCCCGCCGACGGGCGAGTGACCGGCGCGACCCGGTTCGAAATTGACCCGCGGCAGGGGCGCTGTACAATCCGCAGGCGCCGGCAGCGCGCCACTTCGGCACCCGGACGGCGACCGGTACACGGCTCTGTGGGGATGCGTGGTTTCGACAGGGGC
>PMKN01000096.1 GCA_003158675.1 Chloroflexota bacterium
TGCGGGGATCAGCGGTACGGACCTGGAAGGCCGGGCCGGACTCCAGAGCATCATGGCCGCCGCCCGTGAGGATCGTCCTGGCTTCTCCTGGGTGTTGGCCTGGAAGTACTCTCGATTTGCTCGCAACATGGAAGAGGCTCTGATATACAGGGCGCTCCTGAAGAAGCGCGGCATCGACCTCATCTCGTACAAAGAGCCAGTGCCCGACGGGCACCTGGGCGCTCTCATAACCCACATCTTGATGGCGATAGACGAGTTCTACGCGGCTGCCACCGCTGCCGACGTGCTCCGAAGCCAGAAAGAGTTGACTCGCCAAGGCTTCTCCGCCGGCGGTCGCCCACCGGTCGGCTTTCGGCGGTCAGTCGAGGTGATCGGGACCAAGTACGGCGGCGCTCCCCTGACCCGCGTCCGCTGGGTGCCCGATCCCGCGACCGCGCCACGGGTCGTCCAAGCCTTTCAAATGGCAGCGGACGGCGCGACCTACGAAGACATCCTGGCGGCGACCGGCATCTGCTCGAACAAGAGCAGCCTCGCGACGATCCTGGCCAACACGTCCTACCGCGGCTTGCGAGTCTTCAATCGGGAGTCGCGCATCGAAGGCGAGCATGGCCGAAAGCGCCGCAAGAACAAAGCTGAGGACATGGTCACCTCTGAGGTCGAGGCGATCGTTCCCGATGCGCTGTTCGACCGCGTGCAGGTTCGGCTCCGCAAGAGCCGTGACAACCGCCTACCGCCAGAGCGTTATGCGGGTGGGTATGTCCTGACCGATGTGTTGCGATGTCAGTGCGGCGGAAAGATGGCCGGCAACATCGCCGGCAGCAGCCGAATTCGGTATTACCGATGCACTGCGAAATGCGGTCGCTCTTCGGTCCCGGCCAACGAGCTGGAGCAATCGGTCATGGATCTCGTGCGGCGTGATCTGCTGTCAGAGGAGGCCGTGCGGTCGATCATCGACTCCATCAACGAGGCGATCGCGTCGAGAGATGTCAGCCGCGGGCCGGCGCTGACGGCAGGCAAGGCCGAAATCAGGCGGCTCGAACGCGAAGAGGCCAACCTGCACGCCGCTCTTCGCCAGGCGTCCGCTGCGACGATGCCATCCGTACTCTCGGCCCTTGAGGACATAGCCACAGAACTTTCGGCGGCTCATGCTCGCCTGGACGCCGTTTCGGTTCACGAGAAGCCCGTCAAGGTCGGCGACGAGTCAGTCGCGACCACCCTGGCGCAACTGCGAGGCATCGCGGAAAGCGGGAGTCTGGTCGAACGCGTGGCATGGGTCCGAAGTGCCTTCGACCACGTGGAAGTATTCGACGACCACGCCGAAGCACACTGGCGAGAGGCTGAGGAACCAGTTACCACGTCAATCGACGTAAGCAGCTGGCTCCGGCGGTAGGATTCGAACCTACGACCAAGCGGTTAACAGCCGCCCGCTCTACCACTGAGCTACGCCGGAGCGAGTCGACCGCCAGAGCGATCGCCGCAGGCGACCGCTTGCGATCCGGTGGCGCCGTCGCGGCGCCGCGCGACAGGATAGCACGGGCCGACAGGCCGTTGGGGGCGGCGTTGGGGGGAAGGTTAGGCGACGCGGTTGGGCGGGGCGCCGATCCTTATCAGGCCTCCACCGGAAGGTCCGGCCGGTTTCCCCACTCCTCCCAGGAGCCCGCGTAGTTGCGGACTTGTGTCAGTCCTGCCAGCTCTGCGAGCACGAACCATACGAGCGCCGCTCGAACGCCGCCCTGGCAATAGGTGGCCCGCAGGTCCTCCGGCTTCACGCCCGTCCCTTCGAGGATCGCCAGAGCCTCCGCTGCCGTCCGAAGCCGCCCATCCGGAGCGACGAAGTCGCTGAAGGCGCGGTGTCTCGAGTTGGCGATGCGGCCGCCTCGAGCCGCTCGCACGTCCTTGCCCAGGAACTCGTCGATCGTCCGAACGTCGAGGATCCGCGCGGGTCCGCCCGCCTCGGCGGCCTGCCGGCTCCACTCCAGCACCTCGTCGGCGGTGGCGATGAGCGATCCGTCCATATCGCCGAGCGGCTCCGTGGCCTGGACCCGGCGCGGCTTGACCGCCGCCCTCTCTGTCGGCCGCCCCTGCGCCTGCCAGACGGTCAGACCGCCGTCGAGGACGTGGAGTCGGGCGCGCGGAAACCCATACAGGCGCAGCAGCCAGTAGCCGCGAATGGCGTGGCGGTTCTGGCCTTCGTCGTCGTAGAAGACGATGCTCTGGCCCGGGACGACGCCCCACGACGCAAGGGACTCCGCGACTTCCTCGCGAGTGGGGACGAGGTAGGTCCGCTTGGCGGAACCAGTCTCTGGCCGGGTCCCCGACCTGGCCAGGTCCACGTGCAAGTCCACGTAGATCGCGCCCGGCAAGTGCGCCCGGTAATACGCCTCCGAATCGACGGAGACGTGAACCAGCCGGATATGTGGCTCGCTGAGATGACCGGCGAGCCACTCGGCGGCTACGAGCGGCGGAGGCTCTCCAGCAGGCATGCCTTCCTCCTGGTTCTATCGCTATGACGCGTTCGCGGCGGTTTCGCCGGCGGTTCTCGGCGCCGGGCGCGACCGGTCAGGCCAGCGTACGGCTAGGGTACTCGGCTGTCGCAGGCAATGCCCCCTTGCACAGGCGGGGACAACGCCGCTACCTCCAGAGCATGGCCCTTGCGCCTACTCCAGATAGTCCTTGAGCTTGCGGCTCCGGGACGGGTGACGCAGCTTGCGGAGGGCCTTGGCCTCGATCTGGCGGATACGCTCGCGAGTTACGTTGAACTCCTTGCCGACCTCCTCGAGCGTGCGCGCTCGGCCGTCTTCGAGGCCAAAGCGCAGCTGAAGAACGCGGCGCTCTCGTCCGGTCAGTGAGTCCAGCACCGCCTCGACCTGTTCCTTGAGGAGCTGGTGGGAGGCGGCTTCCGCGGGCGCGAGGGCGCCGCGATCCTCGATGAAGTCACCAAGGTGCGAGTCCTCTTCCTCGCCGATCGGCNNACCTTGATGATCTCGCGGACCTTTTCGGGCGTGACCACCACTTCCTGGCCCTTGGACATCGCCTCGGCGATCTCTTCGACCGTCGGTTCGCGGCCCAGTTCTTGGAGCAGGGTGCGCGAGACGCGGATAAGCCGGTTGATCGTCTCGACCATGTGAACCGGGATGCGGATCGTGCGGGCCNNTAGTCGAACTTCTCGACCGCGCGAATCAGGCCGATGTTGCCTTCCTGAATCAGATCCAGGAACGACATGCCCCGGCCGATGTACTTCTTCGCGATCGAAACCACCAGCCGCAAGTTGGCTGAGGTGAGCTGTTCGCGCGCGTCGCGACCGATCCGAACCAGCTCGCCGCGGCGGTCGCGCAGCTTCGTGTCGGACGGAACCTCCGGGTCGTAGCCCAAGCGCTTGAGAAGGTCGGCGTCGTGGCCACTCTCTATCCAGCGCTGCAGTGCGGGGTGCGCCACGCCCTCTCGGGTCCACTGGTATATGGCCCACAACCCGACGTTGTCGCGGGAGTCCAGGTCGCCGTTGTGAACCATGAAATAGGCGCGATCCAGCAAGGTCAGGAACGCGTCCGCCGATAGCGCTTCGTTGTAGGCGGTGACGAGATGTCGGGCCTCCTTGAGGAGCTCCTTCGTCCCTTCGCTCGCAACGTCCTTGCCGGCTTTGATGAGATGGAAGTCGGGCGTGGGGACGAGCAAATCTGCGGCGTCCTCTGAGCGAACGGCGTCGGCAACCATTCGAGCCGCCTCGGCCGCGAAGGGCAGCTTGTACTGCGGCTTGATCGTGCGGGTCTTGCGCTCGGTCTCGTGGTGCGTCCACTCGTGGAGGGACACCATGCCCTTCCAGGGCGCTTCGACCAGCTGCTCGCCCAGCTCGATGGCCTTGGCCAGGACAACCTCTTCCTCGGCCGTGAGGAGAGCGACCTTGCCGATCTCCTTCAGGTACATCCGGACCGGGTCGTCGATCCCGATCATGTCGGCGCTGAGCGCCTCGAGTTCCTCGGGGGTCGGCTCTTCCAGCGCCTCGGCGTCCAACTTCGCCGGCGCCTCTCCGGCAATCTGGAGACCGGCGTCGACCTCGTCCTCCACGACTTCGACGCCCAGTTCGACGGTCTCGTCCTCCAGACCGTCAGGCCGAATCACATCCTCGTCCGCGAGTAGTTCTTCCTCTTCCAGAGGCTCGTCGTCGTCCGAGCGGCGCGGCCGGATGCCAGCCAACTTGGCTTCTTCCAGGTCCGCCTTTCGGCGGCTACCGCCGGCGAGGGCGACCTCAACGAGTTGCTTGTCCAGGGGATCGGTCATCGATGTCCTCCAGCGGTCGTGAGGTTGCTCACGGCTTCCCGGCGCTTGTGGAGCGAGCCTTGAGCTTGTTGTAGGTCTCGTAGCAATTCGCGCAGCCCTGCGACAGCTTCCCGGTCGCCGGCAGCTTCGGCTTCAGTTAGTTCTCCGGCGTTGAACCGGATCTCGTCTTCGAGGCGATCCGCCTCGAGCGCGAGGAGGCACTGGTCCACGCCGTTTCGGACGTGATCCGTGTCGAGCGTCGTCGGATCGTTGGGTCCTCGGTCTGCGTACAGGGCGATTGCCAGGCTGTGGAGCTCCGGCGGCAGCGCCTCCAGGAAGCGCATCCGCTCGAAGCTCCCCGCTCCGCCAGCCTCGCGGTCGCGCGCGCGATCGGCGACCATCGCCGCCAGTAGTTCGCGGGCCGGGGTGCTCGGGAGCCGAGCGTTCTGGGCCGCGAGTGTGTCCGCGACCCGTTCCTGCTGCTCCGGCACGAGCAGGAGCAGCCGCAGCAGCTTGCGCTCGTCGAGCGAGACCGCCTTGAGCTCCGCCTTGGTGTCTATCGTGTCCGGAGCCGACATCACTGCATCGGCTGTGAAGCGGCCGGCCGCACTCGAGCCCGACCTGGCGTCCTGCATCGACCGAACGGGCACGGGTGCGCGGATCGCTTCGAGCAGGACGCGATCCTCCACTCCGGTCCGACGGGCAAGAGTCTGGAGATAGCTGTCTCGAACAACCGGATCGCGGATCTCGCGGAGCAGGGGCACGAGCGCGGCCACGGCGTGGCGCTTGCCCTCCGCCGTGCGCACATCGAAGGCCGTGGCGTAGTAGTCGATCAGGAACTCCACGATCGGCTGGGCGGTCCGAACGGCCTCCCGCCAGAGATCGGGTGTGTCGCGGATGACTTCGTCGGGGTCCTTTCCGTCGGGCAGCCGGGCGACTCGAACCCGCGTGATCTCGACGCCCGTCTCCTCTGCCGCGAGCGAGCCGATGAGCCGGTACAGGTCCTCGCCGCCGATCGAGCCGGCGTGCTGTCCCGCCGGGTCGACGTCGTAGGCCAGAACGATTTCTCGGGAGTAGCGGGCGATGAGCGCGACCTGCGCGGGCGTCAGCGCCGTGCCAAGGCTCGCGACCACGTTCTCGAAGCCGGCCTGATGGGCCATGAGCGCGTCCGTGTAGCCCTCGACGAGGACCGCTTCCTCCGATCGGCGCATCTCATTGCGTGCTCGCTCGATCAGGTACAGCGTGCGGCTCTTGTCGAAGAGCGCCGTCGCTGGCGAGTTGAGGTACTTGGGCGCGTTCGCATCCGGGGCGGTCGGGCCCGCGGCGTGGCCGTCGGCGTCCTTCGCGGCAGGCAGGATCCGGCCGCCGATCCCTACCGCGTTCCCCGCCGCGTCGCGGATCGGGAAGATGATCCGCGAGCGAAACTTGTCGTAGGCTCCCCGCCCGCCCGGGCGCTGGCTCGTCAGACCCACTTCCGCCAGCTCCGCCACCGCCACATTGCGCCGGGACTGGAGCATCTTAATCATTTGGTCCCAGCCTCCGGGCGCCCATCCAAGCTGGAACCTCTGGATCGTTTCGTCTGTGAAACCGCGGCCGTGCAGGTATTCGAGCGCGGGCGCTCCGGTCTTCGACTGCGTCAGGACGACATGGTAGAAGGCGATCGCCTGCTCGAGCACCTCTCGAAGTCGAACTCTTCGGGCGTCATCGCGGCTCGTCCGCTCGTCCACCTCGATGCCGGCCCGCCCCGCCAGACGCTTGAGCGCTTCGGGGAATGTCAACCCTTCGCGACGCATCACGAAACTGAAGATGTCGCCGCCTTCGCCACAGCCGAAGCAGTGCCAGCTGTCGCGAGCGGGAGTCACCACGAAACTGGGGGTCTTCTCGCCGTGGAACGGACAGAGCCCCTTGAACGTCGTGCCGGCCTTCTTGAGCTGCACCTGCTCGCCGACGATCTCCAGGACCGACAGCTTGCTCTTGACTTCAGCCGCTACCCCAACAGCCAATCGCACCTCCCGCTCATCAGACGGCCGACGAGCCCCCCACGTTCACTCTTGCGCTATCCCGACCGAATGGATCGCATGAACCGCTCGATCGGACCACCCTGACACGAGTAAGGGCCTGTCAAGTCTTGACAGGCCATTGCTGGATGATTCATACCACTTCTTGCCGCGCTTGTATACCCCTGGGGGGTATTGACATGTCAAGAGGCGAGAAGGGAGTGGTCGGCTGCCCGGTGCGCGATCCAACGACCCTCTGGCGCACCACCGTGAAGGCTCCGCGCGTCTGCTGGCTAGCGGTGCGCTTGCGCGTTGTCCGATGTCTGGCTCACACTGCCGGTTCCAGAGAGACCGGAGGAACGATCGCTTGAACCAAGTCACGCGCCGGCCGGGCATGGCCGCGCGATCGAGGCCTTCTGGCGCAGCCCGCGTCCGGTCGCTCCTGGCGACGGCACTGCCGAGGGGCGCGCTGATCCTGTCGTCTGTCACGTTGGTCGCCTTCGGCCTCGGCTTGCTGGAAACCAAGGTGCTGGCCCACTTCTACGGCGCCGGCACCGACACTGACGCCTTCTACGCGGCCCTGGTGCTGCCCAGCCTGGTCCTGGAGGTCCTGGTCGTGGGCGGGATGATCGCCTCGTTCGTGCCGCTCTACGTCGGCCTTCGGGATGAAGATCGCGAAGACGCCCTGGCATTCGGACGAGCGATCCTGACCCTGGCGGTCCTGGCCATGGCCGTGGCGGTCGGGGTCATGGTGGTCTTTGCGCCGCAATGCGTGGCTTTCGTGGCGCCAGGGTTCACCGGCGACCAGCGAGACACGTGCATCAGGCTGTTCCGCATCCTGAGCGTGACCCAGATCGTCTTCGCCGCCACGTGGGTGATGGGTGAGATCCTCATCGCCGAGAAGCGCTGGCTCACCTACGCCCTGGCGCCCCTGATGTATTCGGCTGGGATCATCGCGGGCTCGGTGTTGCTCAACGAGAGTTTCGGGATCTATGGCGCGGCGTTCGGCGCGATCGCGGGCGCGATCGGATACCTCCTGGTGCGGCTCACCGGCACGCTTCGAACCGGGTTCGTGCCCTGGCCAAGTCTCAATCTCCGGACGAAAGGCCTGCGCCAGTACGCCGTGCTGATGCTCCCCAAGATGCTCAGCCAGCCGCTGGAATCGTCGGTCATCGTGCTCTACTTCACGGCCCTCGCCTCGACGCTGCAGGCCGGGTCGCTGACCGACCTGAACTACGCCCGCAAGTTCCAGACCATGCCCGAACTCGTGATCGGCGCCCAGTTCGCGATCGCCGCGTTTCCCGCGCTGGCGGCCGCCGCGGACCTCGGCGACAGGCGTGCCTTCCGGAGAGTGCTGAGCACCAACCTGGCCACGATCGCGGTGCTCTCCACCGGGGCGGCGCTGGGGCTATTGCTCATGGGCTGGCTGGCGGTACGGATCGTTCTCGCCGGTGGCGCCTTCGACGCTCAAGACGTGAGCACCACGACGATGCTCGTGGGAGTGTTCGCGGTTTCGATCCCGCTGGAGAGCGTGGTGGAACTGCTGGCCCGGGCAATCTACGCGACCAAGAACACGATGATCCCGACACTGGCCTCGGTGGCCAGCTTTGTGGCGTTGTTCGTCACGGCCCAGGCCCTGGCGCCGGCTGCCGGCCTGCTGGCGATCCCGGCCGCGTACGGCGTGGGCATGGCCGTGAAGCTCGCGATCCTCGCGCTGGCGCTGGCTCCGCGCATGGATCGCATCGGCCGGCCCGAGGTCGCGCCGCTGGAGACGCCACCGGTGCAGGTCCGACTGGCCGAGAGGCGGGCCGGACTGCCAGTCAGCAGCCGAGGCGCCAAGCGCGACAGCAACCGCGCGCCGAGGATGGCCCTCGGGATTGCGATCACGGCCTGCCTGATCGTGGCCGGCCTCTATGCGGCGACTCAGGCGCTCCAGGGAGCGAGCTTCGGGTACGCGCCGGCGACGGCCTGGGCGCGCGTCCAGCCCACCGCCGACATCGCAGTTCCGACCGTGGAACCATCGCCCGCGCCGTCGTTTGGGGCGGTTGCAAGTGACAGCGCCGCGGCAAGTGCGCCGGCGGGAGCGAGTGCGACGGCGGGAGCGAGTGCGGCGACGGCGGGGACGAGCACCGGACCGACGGCCACGCCCGCCCCGTCCGGCCAATTCGCCATGGATCTCTACAAGCCCGGCGACTTCGTAGGTGAATTCAACAACACGTGGTGCATTCCGGCGGCAATGCAGACGTCGATGAACATCATGAACGCGGGGGCCGACACGACACAGGCGACCCAGGCTCGGCTCTTCGCCCTGGCCAATTCGATCGCCGAGAGTCGCAACGGCAGCCCCGATCCGGAGGGCTGGGCGGGCGGGCTCCAACAGCTCGGCTACGGCAACTACCAGGTCGACACGAAGCCGACCATGGCAGCGGCCGTCAAGGCAGTGGTCAAGCAGATCCGCTTGACGAACCGGCCGGCCGGCCTGCTGGTCTGGTTTGGCTGGCATTCCTGGGTCGTTTCTGGATTCACGGCCACAGCCGACCCGAAAGTCACGGACAACTATGCGGTCGTCTCGCTTCGAATCGAGGACGTCTGGTACAACCGCCACTCGACGCTGTGGAACAAGACGCGAGACGGCTATTCGCGCCCGCCCGACTCGGATGTCGCCTACAGCGACCTGCCCACGGACTTCCTCAAATGGGATCAGGCGGTCTACTACGCCGGCAAACAGAACCAGTTCGTATACGTGATCCCGGTCTAGATCTGGACCGGCCGAACGAAAGCGGTCCCGGGCGCGTCGGCGTCGTCATCTTCCGGGCCTAGCGGACCGCCCGAGCGGCTCTTGGCCTGAGCCTCCTCGACCTCGATCGCGATCAGTTCCATCCGAATCAGGTCGTCGTCGGTGGCGGGCCGGTAGTCCGCGCCCGCATGCCTGTCCGAGAAGTAGCGTTCGGTGGTGGCTTCGAGAATGCGGCGCTTCCTGGCCAGGTCCGAGACGCGGTGGCAGCGGCCGAAGACAACCACGCTGCGGTAGTTGGCCGAATGGTCGGCCGCCGTCCTGGAGGCGACGAGGTCGTCGAGCAGCGCGATCGACACGGCCACGGGTCTGCCGTCCTCGAGGGTTCGCAGCGTGCCGGTGCCGGCGGAACCGTGAATGTAGATGTGGCCTGCCTCGTAGTGGTAGAAGAACGGCACGCTGCGCGGCTCACCGCCGTCGACATAGGCGACGTGGGCCATCAGCCCGGCCTGCAGGAACTCCTCGATCCGGTCCGGGACGGCCCGATCGGGGTGACGGTGGATGCGGGTCCGACCGGTGCGTGGCTCAGGGATCAGGTAGTCGCGACGAACAGCTCTCTCGTCCATATGCGCCAGCTTAGCCCGGTTCCACCGGTCACGCGCCACAGATCGCCGTGCCGCGATCGGCTGACCGGGGAGCGGTCGGTGCTCTGACAACGGATCGAGCTGACGCCGTGGTAGCGTGAATGCGTGCCCAGTTCGCGCCTGTACGTGACCGATGCAATCGTCCTCTCCCGCTTCGACTACGGCGAGGCGGACCGGATCATGACCCTGTTCACGCCCGTCCACGGCAAGTTCAAGGCGATCGCCAAAGGCGTGCGCCGGCCCACGAGCCGGCTGGGCGGCTCGCTCGAACCCCTCGCCGAGCTTCGAGTTGCGCTGGCCCGCGGCCGAACATTCGACGTCGTGACGCAGGTCGAGGTATCGCACGCCTGGCTGCACCTGCGCGACTCGCTGGAATCCGCCGCGACGGCTTGGTACCTCGCCGAACTGGCCGACCGCTCCCTGGAGGAACGCCATGAGGCGGAGGGGTTGTACGCGCTTCTCCGCCACGCCTACGAGCTGCTCGACGCGGGCATGGACCCGGGGCGAGTCGCCCGCTGGTATGAGATGCACCTTGCCGACGAGCTCGGCGTTCGGCCGGAGGTGGACCGCTGCGTCGAGTGCGACCGAATGCTCGAGTCGGGGGAGACCTTCCGCTGGGTGCCGCCCCTCGGTGGAGTGCTGTGTCATCGCTGCCCGGGCCCGCCGGCGGACCGAGCCGGACTCTCGGTCGATGCCGTCAAGCTGCTCAAGGCGTATCAGCGGCTCGATGTCGAGGCGCTGGCGGCGCTCCGCCTGGCTCCGGCGGTGGAGCGTGAGGTCGAAGCCGCGATGCGCGACTTCCTGCGCGTTTCGCTGGAGCGCGACGCCCGTTCTCTGGAATTCCTCGACGAAGTCAGGCGGGACCTGGGCTGAGCCGGGACGAGAGTGCGCCGCCAGCGCGGGTCGAATGTGGTGGGTCGTCCGTGCCGTAGCCCCAAGCCACGGCTAGCGCTTCCGGGCCACGCGGCGGCGGGGCTCGTGTCGACGCGGTGCCGCGTTCGAAGATGCGGACCGCAGACCGCGGTATTCGACCAGCTGCTTCCGCATCAGTCTCTCCACCTCCGCTACCGGCTTGGCCATGCCGCCGCCGAGGACCAGGTCGCCCTGGTTGAACCTCAGCAACAGACGGGCAAACAGCGAGAGTTCGTGCCGATCGGCGAAGCCCGCCGGATCGTCGAGCTGGATCCGCAGGTTCCGGGGGTCCCCTTCCGGCGCCTTCGGATCGCTGACCGTGGCGACCTCAGCCCACGTGATCTTCTGAGGCGGAACCGACTCGAGCCACGGCATCCGGCGGCGACCAGGGAGGAACTCGAATCCGTCCCTGGCAATGGTCAGGAAGATCGGGCTTTTCAGACGCCGCGAGTCCAATATCGATGCTCGGAGACCGTACCCGGCCACGATGACCGCCGCGGCGACCTGGCCCGTGCCGAGCAGCATGCTCCCGCCCGCGAGGTCGCCCCGTCCCATTGCCATGCCCAGGATGCCGAGTGGCACAAGAACAATCTCGAACCACATCCGAATCTTGCTCTGGCGCCGGTCGTCGTAGATCACGACGCTCCGCTCGGGGCCTGGCTGACTGGTCTCGGACTCGACTGCCTCTTCGGCGGCCACTGGCATCCTCACTATCGCGAGCGGACATGTGCTCGTACCACGCCATGATGACGGCTTCCCGCTCCGCGCGCGCCTGGCACCACGCGCTCGTGCGAGAATTGCGCGCCGGGCTTTCGAGCCTTCGACCGCCCAACCCGTTCGAGAAGCCGTTCGCAGGAGGTTCGACCGCCTGTGCCGAGGAGACCGCAGTGACCGCCGCCAAGACGACAATGCCGGCTGACGATCCGGGACCGTCCGTCGCCAACCTGGACACCATCGTCTCGCTGTCCAAGAGGCGCGGCTTCATCTTTCCGAGCTCTGAGATCTACGGCGGCATCAACGCGGTCTGGGACTACGGACAGCTCGGCGTCGAGCTGAAGAACAACGTCAAGCGGGCCTGGTGGCGGGCTATGGTCCAGGAACGGACCGACATCGTCGGCCTGGACGCCAGCATCATCATGGCTCCTCAGGTGTGGGTCACTTCCGGCCATGTGGCCAACTTCACGGACCCGCTGGTCGAGTGCACGACGTGCCGGCGCCGGTATCGGCTGGACGAGCTGCCAGGCGCCGAGAACCTGACCAACACCGAGCTGATGGACCCCGAAGTCGTCGACCGCCTGGGCCTCAAGTGCCCGGCCGATGCGGGTCCACTCAGTGCTCCGCGCCGATTCAACTTGATGTTCAAGACCTACATGGGCCCGGTCGAAGAAGAGGCCGCGCAGGTCTACCTGCGGCCGGAGACGGCCCAGGGTATCTACGTCAACTTCCGAAACGTCCGTGAGACGGCCCGCAAGAAGCTGCCGTTCGGAATCGCCCAGATCGGCAAGGCATTCCGCAACGAGATCNNTTCGTCAAGCCGGAGACGGCGGCCCAGACGTTCGAGGACTGGATGCCGAAACGGCGCGCCTGGTACGTCCGCTACGGCGTCACGCCCGAGCGGTTGCGCTTCCGCGAGCACCGGCCCGACGAGCTGGCCCACTATGCCAAGAAGGCGGTCGACGTCGAGTATCGGTTCCCGTTCGGCTGGAAGGAGCTCGAAGGCATCCACAACCGCGGCGACTGGGACCTCGGGCGCCACCAGGAAGCCACTGGCGAGAACCTCGAGTACTTCGACCCGGCCACCGAAGAGAAGTACGTGCCATGGATCGTCGAGACTTCGGCCGGCGGCGACCGCGCGGCGTTCACTTTCCTGATCGACGCCTATCGCGAGGAAGAAGTCCGCGGCGAGACGCGCGTCGTGCTCGCTTTCAACCCGGATCTCGCGCCGTACAAGGTGGCCGTCCTGCCGCTTCTCAAGAAGCGCGACGAGATCGTCGAGAAGTGCCACGCCCTGCGCGAGGACCTGGCGCAGGACACGATGGCGGTCTATGACGACACTGCCGCGATCGGCAAGCTGTACCGCCGCCAGGACGAGATCGGGACGCCCTGGTGCGTCACCATCGACGTCGACTCGCTCGAGGACGGCAAGGCCACGATCCGGGACCGCGACTCCATGGAGCAGATTCGGGTCGATCTCTCGCAGGTGAAGCCGCTCATCCTCGAACGGCTGGCGAAGGCGCGGGCGTAGCCAGGCTCCGGCGACCGTGAGCAAGCCTGGCGCGAACGGTCTGGCAGCCCCGGCCAAAGCGGCCGGGGCACCTGGTTGGCCCATCCGGACGAAGTCCGGGCCGGCACAGCTGCCGCTGCGGATCGCCCCTCGCCGATTCTGGCTGTGGGCCATCGGGCTCAGCGCGATGAGTGCGATCGTGGTCATCGGTGGTCCGTTCAACGCCTACGTCGACTTCCCGCAGTTCTGGTTTGCGGGCAAGCTCGTCGGCACCCCGGACCTCCTCGATCCGGCGCGGCAGGGGGCCTGGGAGCTCGCCCACGGCTTCAAGCCGTGGGAGTTCCTCTATCCGCCTGGAACCGCCTGGCTGTACCTCCCCCTGAGGGCGCTACCGCTCGGCATCGCGTTCTGGGTCAACGCTGCCGTCATCGGACTGATCGGCGTCGCGGCCGGTTTCGTGGGCGCGCGAGCTTTCGATCTGGACCGGCGCGTCGCTGTCGTCGCCGTGCTGGCCTGGACTCCGGCGCTTGCCGCTGCTGCTGCCGGCCAGAACGCGCCCCTCGCTATGCTGCTGGCGCTGATCGCGATCGACGCCCTGCGGCGCGACCGCCGGATCGTGGCCGGCCTGGCTGTGGGTGCGATGCTCTACAAACCGACGCTCGCCCTACCCATGTTCGCCCTGCTCCTGCTCCGACGGCAGTGGACGTCGCTCTTCGTGGCCATGGCAGTCGCCGTTGGCTGGTACGTCCTGGGCGTCGCCGGCAGCGCGGGGGACTGGATGTGGCCCAAGGATTGGCTGTCGGTCACGGCCCCCTTCTTCGCCGCGGACACGAGTCAGAACGTCAACAAGACGGTCGCGCTGCCTGGGCTTCTGATGGGCCATGGCGTGGCTCCGGTCGTCGCCTACGGTGCCGCGGTGGCCGTGGCACTCGCGGCGCTACGTCGGGTCCTGCGTTCTCCGATCGCCGAGGCCGGCGCCGCCATCTGTGTCATTGGAATCGTCGTGAGCCCGCATTCCCTCCAGTACGAGGCCGTGATGATGCTGCCCCTTCTCCTGTGGGCCGCGGGCGGCACGGGCTCCGGACTTGCGGAGCCATGGCGGACGAGGTTGCTGGTCGCTGCGTTCCTGCTGGCCCAGCTCTACGTCCCCACGCCGTTCTTGGGCGTCAGCGTCTTCGCCATGATGACCTTCGCCGCCACCGCGATCTGGATCACGGGCTGGCATCGCCAGGAGGCTGCTCCGCTCGTCCCGGCGGAAGCGGCCGCGGGCGCCTCGTGAGCCTGTCCCGGTAGGCGAGCCGGGCGGGCGCACGCGACACGGACAGCGAGCTTGCCGTCAGACGGCAGCCCCACCGTTCAGGTGCGTGACCGCTCCCGCCTCCGCGGCCGCGACCGGCGCCGAAAGCTCGCCGCGGAGGTATGCGTCGATGTTCCCGGCCGCTTTCTTGCCGTCGCCCATAGCCAGGATCACGGTAGCCGCGCCACGGACGATGTCGCCGCCGGCGAAGACCCCGTCCATAGATGTCTCGAGGTTGTCGTCGATCTCGATGTACCCCCACTTGTTCACGCGCAGCTCGGGTGAGGTGGCGGTGAGCAGCGGGTTGGACCTGGTTCCGATCGCAACTACGACCATCTCGCACGGGAAGATGAACTCGGAGCCGGGGATCTCGACGGGACGCCGGCGGCCGGAGGCGTCGGGCTCGCCCAGCTCCATTCGGATGCACTTGAGGCCGCTGACCCAGCCCTTCTCGTCGCCCAACACCTCAACCGGGGCGGTCAGGAACTCGAACCTGACCCCTTCCTGCTCGGCGTGGTGGACTTCCTCGATACGGGCCGGCAGCTCCGTCCGGGAGCGGCGGTAGACGCACACGGACTCGGCTGCGCCCAACCGACGGGCGGTCCGGACGGAGTCCATGGCCACGTTGCCGCCGCCCACAACCGCGACCCGCTGGCCGCGCAGCACGGGTGTGTCCGAGTTCGGGTTGTAGGCGCCCATCAGGTTGACGCGGGTCAGGTATTCGTTGGCCGAGTAAACGCCCTTGAGGTTCTCGCCCGGTACGTTCATGAAGACCGGCAGACCCGCACCCACAGCCACGAAGACGGCGTCGAACCTGTCGCGCAGCTCCGGCAAGGTGTAGGTCTTGCCGATGATCTGATTCGGCATGATCTCGACACCGTCAGCGACGAGCCGATCCACTTCCTTGGCGACGATGTCCTTGGGCAGGCGGAACTCCGGGATGCCGTAGATCAACACGCCGCCTGCCGCGTGAAACGCCTCGAAGATGGTGACCTTGTGGCCGCGTTTAGCGAGCTCGCCGGCGGCGGTTAGACCCGCCGGTCCCGAGCCGACGATGGCCACCTTCTTGCCCGAAGGGGCGGGATTCGCTCGCGCGAAGACGTCGGTATGGGTGATGGCCCAGTCGGCGACGAAGCGCTCGAGGTAGCCGATCGCGACCGGTGTTCCGGTCTTGGCACGCAAGCACACCTGTTCGCACTGGGTCTCTTGCGGACAGACGCGCCCGGTGACGCACGGCAGGGCGTTGTCGCCGAGCAGCGAGTCGGCCGCGGCCTTGACGTTACCCTCGCCCAAGAGGCGGATGAAGTTGGGGATGTTNNTGCTCGGTGTAGCCGAGGTTCACTTCGGCGAAGTTGCGGGCCCGGGCCATGGCGTCCTGCTCGATCATGCCGTGGCGCGTGATCTTCATCCGCTCCTTCTTGGGGAGTGGCTCGCGGTTCTCTGCGGCACGGCGGGCGAGGGTCAGATCGTCCATCAGTGGGCCTCCGCGTGGGCGGCCGTCCAACGTTCCAGGGCGACCTGTTCGAATTCGCGGTAGGTGTTGAGGCGATCCGCCAGCATCCGGAAGTCGACCTTGTGGCCGTCGAACTCGGGCCCGTCGCAGCAGGCGTATTGCGTCTTGCCATCGATGGCGACACGGCAGCCGCCGCACATGCCCGTCCCGTCGATCATGATGGAGTTGAGCGAGACGGTCGTCTTGATGGCGTACGGACGGGTCAGTTCCGAGCAAGCCCGCATCATCGGTACCGGGCCCACGGCGAACACCTCGTCGATGCCTCCCGCTTCGCACAGCTCCTTGAGGGCCTCGGTCACGAAGCCGGGGCGGCCGTAACTGCCGTCGTCCGTGCATACGATCACTTCGCCGGACGCGCGCAGCTCCTCCTCGTAGATGACCCATTCCTTGGATCGCCCGCCGATGACGCTCGTTACCTTCACGCCGTTCGCGGCCAGGGCCTGAGCGATCGGATACACAACCGCGGTTCCTACGCCGCCGCCGACGCACACCGCGTGACCGCTTTCCAGCAGCTCGGTCGGCTTGCCCAGAGGCCCGGCGATGTCCGTGATGGCATCGCCCACCTGGAGAGACGTGAGTTCGTGCGTGCTCGCCCCGATCGCCTGGATGACCAAGGAGATCGTCCCAGCGACCCTATCGACGTCGGCAATGGTAAGCGGGATGCGCTCCGCGCCAGGTCCGCGCCGGACTATCACGAACTGACCGGGCCGGCGAATCTCGGCGATTCGCGGAGCCTCCACGACGAGGCGGGTGACGTTGGGCGAAAGCTGGGCCCTGGCGATTATCGGGTGCATCTCACTCCGGAATGTTGGTTTGGGCGGGAATGTTGCCTGATCCAGTATGAGTTATCGCAATCGTGCCCGCGATGGGCCGCCGGCCACACACCCAGTCTGCCCCAACACGTCGGGCCGAAGGTCACCTCAAAGGCCCGAACGGGTAGGGCGTCGACGAAGCGGCGCTCGGCTCACCGCCTGCGGCCGGCATGGCGATGCCCCTGGCGGCCCGCGTGGCACACCGAAGTCAACTATTCTCTTGCGTAGCCACTCACCAGAGCGTGCCTTAGCCTTGCCGGAACAAGAAGGATTGAAGTGGACCCAAGCGCTCCCGTTCCTCCGTACGTCAACCCGCCGTTCCAGACCCCACCTCCGGCCTCCAATAGATCGGGGGGCGGCATCGCCGGCGTGATTGGCGCGGTCGTGGGTCGTGGGATGCGGCGCATCCTTGGCATCGTAGTCATCCTGGCAGTGATCGCGGGCGGCGCGTTCATCTACTACAAGGTGGCCAACCCAGATCACCGGGGTCAGGTGATCTTCACCACCACCGATCAGCAGGGCAACTCAGGCTGCGACATCACCAACCGGGTCAGCACCGCCAAGTCGGGTACGTCGATCTACGTCTTCGTGATGTGGTCGCGGACGATGAGCAGTGCGGACAAGGTGGTCGAGGAAGACCTGAAGGATGGGGTGTCGCTGGGCACCACTGCCTGGGATACCACTGATTACGCGGGCTACGACTGCACCTCCGATTCGACCGATTACAGCCAATCCTTCTCAGACCCTGGGGCCTACGAGATCAAACTGACGGTTGGTACGGACGTGGTTGCCGACGGGACGCTCACCGTCACGCAGTAGCACAAGCCCTCCGCCCAGAGAGGGAGAGACCAGAATCTGGGGACTCAACCGTCCGCCGAGACCGGTGGTCCTGAGCCTTCGGGCCGAATGGAAGTGCAGTCCGGGACGCCGTGACCGCTGAGCCGTGCCGGTCGGCAGCGAGACGACGCCCCGTGCGCCTGTACAATCCGGGGGACATTTAGCGAACCCGTCGCTCGGGCGCTTCCCCGCCGTCCGCGGCGCGAGAGACCTCGTATCCAAGGAGAGTGAGACACCCCCATGGCCGACTCTGGCACGAAGACTTACAAAGCTGCCAAGCGCTATATCTACGCCTGGGGCGGCGGCAAGGCCGAGGGCAACGGCGGGATGAAGGACCTGCTGGGCGGCAAGGGCGCCGGCCTGGCGGAGATGACCAACGCGGGTCTTCCAACTCCCCCCGGCTTCACCATCACCNNCGGCAAGAAGCTGCCTGCCGGCCTGTGGGCCGACGTCCTCGCGGCGGTGAAGGTTGTCGAGCAGCAGACGGGCAAGGGCCTGGGCGATCCGAAGAACCCGCTCCTGGTGTCTGTCCGCTCCGGCGCCAAATTCTCGATGCCTGGCATGATGGATACGGTCCTCAACCTCGGCCTCAACGAGGCAACCCTCCAGGGCCTCATCGCCATCACCGGCAACGAGCGATTCGGCTGGGACGCCTACCGCCGCTTCATTTCGATGTTCGGCCGGATCGTTCTCGACGTCCCGACGCGCAGCGCCAAGGCCAAGGACGGTTCCAACGTCGAGTACAACCGCTTCGACGAGGCGCTCGACGCAGCCAAGGAGAAGCACGGCAAGGGCGCCAAGGACACGGACCTCAACGTTGACGACCTCAAGAAGGTCGTGACCGCCTACAAGAAGATCGTCAAAGACACCCTCGGCCGCGACTTCCCTGACGATCCCAACGAACAGCTTGACCTGGCCATCAAGGCCGTCTTCGCTTCCTGGTTCGGAAAGCGCGCCAACGACTACCGCAACNNTACCTGGTCAACGCCCAGGGCGAAGATGTCGTCGCCGGCGTTCGCACCCCGGCCAAGATCGCTCAGCTGGCCCAGGACATGCCCAAGGCCTACGCCGAGTTCAAGAAGATCGCCGAGAAGCTCGAGAAACACTACAAAGACGTCCAGGATCTCGAGTTCACGATCGAACGCGGCCGCCTGTACATGCTCCAGACCCGAAGCGCGAAGCGCACCGCGGCAGCCGCGGTGAAGATCGCCATCGACATGGTCAAGGAGAAGCTGATCACTCAGGACGAAGCCCTGGCCCGCATCGAGCCGGCCCAGGTCGATCAGCTCCTGCGCGACCAATTCGATCCCAAGGCCCGTGCCGCCGCCAAGCGCATGGCCAAGGGCCTCAACGCCTCCCCCGGCGCAGCCGTCGGCAAGGCCGTCTTCCACGCCGACGTCGCAGCCGCCTGGGCCGCGAAGGGCGAGAAAGTCGTCCTGATCCGTGAGGAGACGTCTCCGGACGACTTCCACGGTATGGCAGTTGCCCAGGGCATCCTCACCGCCAAGGGCGGCGCGACCTCGCACGCCGCGGTCGTTGCCCGCCAGATCGGCAAGCCCTGCGTAGCCGGCTGCGCCGAGCTGGAAGTGAACTACGCCGCCAAGACCGCCAGCGCCAACGGCGCTACGGTCAAGGAGGGCGATTGGGTCAGCCTGGACGGTTCCTCGGGAGAGGTCTTCGTCGGCGCCCTGCCCACCGTCCACGCCCGATACGAGGACCAGAAGGATCTGCAGACCGTTCTCGGCTGGGCCGACAAGGTCCGCAAACTCATGGTCTGGACCAATGCCGACAAGCCCGAAGAGGCCGCT
>PMKN01000041.1 GCA_003158675.1 Chloroflexota bacterium
CTGGACGAAGGTCTACTCGGAGGACCTCGCGGCCGACGAGAAGGCCAAGATCGAGAGCTCGCTGCAGAAGGCGTTCTCGGAAGCCGGCTACTCGGCCGGCAAGCTCTGGGGAGAGCAGATCGAAGATCGGGGAAGCCAGATCACGTTCTCGGCGTTGGGGCAGGAGGCGCCACTNNACCAAACCCGGCATCGACAAGGCCTACGGTGTTCGGAAGCTGCGAGACACCCTTGGCCTCACGCTCCAGGAGATGATCTTCATCGGTGACGCCCTGTTCACCGGTGGCAACGACTACCCGGCCGAAGAAGCGGGTGTCGTCTCGATCCCGGTGAAGAGCCCTGACGAGACCAAGCGGGTCACCGAGGCGATCATCGCCTGTCTTGATCCGGGCACCGATGGACCCGCGCACCGATGGGTGGCCTCGTGATAGGCACGGCGGGAGCCTTTGCGCTGCGGCGCCTGGGAACAATCATGGAACCGGAGCCGGGCAATCCTCACGAGGTCGATGGCGTTCTCAACCCGGCGGCCGCGCGCGGACCCGATGGCGATCTCTACCTGTTTCCGCGTCTCGTGGCCGCCGGCAACTACTCACGCATCGGCATCGCCAGAGTCCGGTTCAACGAAGAGGGCGATCCGGTCGGCGTCGAGCGGCTCGGCATCGCCCTCGAGCCCGAGGCCGAATACGAGTTGCGCTCCGACGGCGGAGGCGGGTGCGAGGATCCGCGCGTCACCTTCGTGGAACCGCTCGCAAGCTACGTGATGACCTACACGGCGTTCTCGCCACAAGGCCCGCGCATCGCCCTCGCCGTCTCAAAGGACCTCTTCCACTGGCAGCGCCTGGGACTCGCTAACTTCACCAACTACCACGACGGCCGCGACCCCGACGGCGTGGACGACAAGGACGCAAGCCTCTTCCCGGTCGCCATTCCCAATCCTTCCGGACGACTCGAACTCGCCATCCTGCACCGGCCGCTGTTCCCGGGCACGCGTCCCGAGGAGATGGCGGCACACCCAGCCAGCCGCAATGTCGACCTCAACCGCGAGAGCATCTGGATTTCGTATTGCGAGAGGGCGCCGGCGGGCGATCCCCTGAGTCGCTTCGGACGGTTCGCATCGCACCGCCGCCTGGCGAGTCCGGTGGCACCGTGGGAGCGGCTCAAGGTCGGTGGTGGCACACCCCCAATCCTCACCCGCCACGGCTGGCTCGTCGTCTATCACGGCGTGAGTGGGGTCGGTCCGCGCAGCGAGGATGGCTGCCAGCTCTGCTACTCGGCCGGCGTGATGATCCTGTCGACCGAGCGTCCGCAGGTCGTCCGATATCGATCGACTGAGCCCGTGCTGGCTCCCGACCTCCCGCAAGAACGCATCGGAACCATTGCCAACGTCGTGTTTCCGACGGGCATCGACCGGCGCGACGATCTCGGCATGCCCGGCCGGTTCGATGTGTATTACGGCATGGCCGACGACAGGATTGGCGTGGCTCGCCTCGACCTCCCAGAAGATCTGCCACTCGGGGGCGTTCCCCACTCGCCAACGGCAACGGCGTAAGGGAAGCACACGGTGAAGAGCGACCTCAGGACTGACCGCCCGCGGCCCAGTCGCGGGCCTACTTCTTCGCTGCGTACTCGGCCGGGTGGTCGCGCCGATCCCTGTCTGCCGTCTTCGCGAATGGGCAAGCCACGCGTGAACACGTTAGTGGCTGCCGGAGATGAGTCGCTCGCGGTCGAAGAGCCCTGAGACCAGCCGCCAGCCGAAGACGTCCAGGACGATCAGGAGGGCGCCGCAGCCGATGGCCAGCTCAGGCGTCGGCTGGATCACGTTGAGCGCGATCATGACGGTGACGAAGACCGGTGGAAGGCTCGCGAGGACGCCGAGCTGCTGCGCGACCCTAACGTCGTTCGAACGCGTCGAGATGGCGATGGCAACCCAGACCGTCCAGCACGCCAGGAGCGGCGTGAAGAGGAGTTGGGCGAGCAGGTCCATCGGCTGCATAACCGATGCGGCGACGTTCGGCGCGGCCTTGACCTCGACGATACCGACAAAGACCGCGAACACAAGGTAAGCAATGACCAGCGACGGAAGCAGCGCGGCGAGCGCCTTGCCGATGAGGAACTCGTCGCCCCGGACAGGCGTCGTGAGCGCCGGCTCCAGGGTGCCCTGCTGACGCTCTCCGGCGACGGAGTACGCCGCGACGAACACTGGCACGAGCGTGGGAATGCCGAGCATGTAGAGCAGCACGTGCTCGTGAGCCAGGCCCCCGGATGCCTCGGTCGATAGCCGAAGCACCGCAACGAGCGGCTGGATGGCGAAGACCAGCGGAAGGATCGCCATACCGTAGATCACGGAACGATTCCGACGGTATTCCCGGACTTCCTTGCGGAGAATGGCCCAGATCCGGCGCTTGCTCATGCCTCTGTCCGGGATGCTTCGGGGTCCTCGGCGATCAACTCGAGGTACACGTCTTCAAGCGAATGATGCGACTCGGCGATCGAGAGCACATCGGCGCCGGCAGCCACCAGCGCCCGGGTCGCGACCGGAGCCGCAATCGACGGATCGGACACCGCGAGAACGTAGCTGCCGGTTGTCCCCGCCTGGCGCCAGCTGTCCACGGCCTTTAGTCCCGTGAACAGCTGGCCCGGATCGGCGAGCGGGTTCAGCGTCCTGACGGTGATGCTCTTCGCGAACAGCTGATCCCGGAGCTCGCCGGGGCGGCCGATCGTGCGTAGCGTCGTGTTGAGGATCGCGACTCGATCGCACAGCCGCTCTGCCTCCTCCAGTCGATGTGTCGTGAGAAAGATGGTCACGCCTTGCTTGCGGAGTCCATCGATCAGCTCGTGTACCTCGCGAGCCGCGACGGGATCCAGCCCGGCCGTAGGCTCGTCGAGGAAGAGGACCTCCGGATCGCTCAGGAGGGCGCGAGCCAGAGCGACGCGTTGGCGCAAGCCTTTCGACAACGTCCCGCACGTGTCGTGGCTCCGATCGGCGAGGTTTACCGCCCGAAGCGCGGCCGCGATGCGATCACCCGGATCGGCAACTTCATACAGGTCGGCGAAGCATTCGAGGTTCTCGACAACGGTCAGCTTCAGGTAGAGGCCCGGCGTCTCGGGCATGATCGCGATTCGGCGCCGAATCTCGACGGCATTCTCGGGAACCAGCTGGAACCCAGCCACCGTCGCCGAACCCGCTGTCGGCGCGAGCAGCGTCCCAAGCGTCCGGACGGTCGTCGTCTTGCCGGCGCCGTTCGGGCCGAGGAAGCCGAAGACCTCGCCCCGGCCGATCTCGAAGGTGAGGTCCTGGAACGCCACCCGATCGCCGAACCGCTTACTCAGACCTCGGACGGCCAGTGCTGGACCAGGTTGTCCCGCCGGCGCCGCTTCGTGTGCGCTCACTTGATCGAGCACCGACCGCCTCTATCTACCCACGCCTTCGACTGAGCCGCTCTCCGCGGCAATGTAAGCACAGTGCGTCGGGCCGTGGAGCGCCGAGACGGGCCGTTGCCATTTCGCTCCGGCGATGCCGCAGGCAGTCGGCGAAATGTGGAACGACGGCCGATACACCGGCCCCACCCAACGAGGTCGACGACGTCGGCTTTCTGACACGAGGATCGACGCGATGACCGCAGCCTCGGCCCTTCGGAACAGCATGTCGGCGTGCTGACTGCTCCAATGTCGCCACGTCAAGGACGGCACGCAACCCGTGAGATAGGTCGGTTGCCAGCCGAGATGCCATAGCTCGCGCCCCGATGGCTCGACGATCTCCTTGGCCAACTGGCCGAAAACCGGCGATCACGGGTGATCATTCCGAGACTGTCTAAGCCAATAGGTAAAGCGCCGGATTGCACACGGTTGATTGCGCAAGCCACGCTTCCCCGGCGTCGGCCACTCGCAAGAGGCGCGACCGACGCGAAGGAGGTTAGGGAATAGGGACCCTAGTGAGGGGACTTCCAGCCGTTTGCGCGATTGCCGCGGCGCTCGCTGTCGCGTCTTGCGCGGATCCGTCGATCGTCTCCCTTGACACCAAGCCGGCCGACAGCACGCAGGCCGAGAATCTCGGTTACTCCGTTGCGAGCGGGGCGCACTGCGGCAACTTCGAGTCGCTCGATCCGGCCGGCACCCAGGGGACCTGGCACTACACCTGCAACACCGGCGACACCGGTTACGACATCGTCGTTTTCGACAGTGACTCGGCGAGGCTAACGGGACTAGCAACTCTAAGCGACATGGGAGCCCCCTTCGTCGCGAGGAGCTACTACGCTGTTTCGGTTGCCCCGTCCGGCCCATCTAAGTCGGCCGCCGCCGGGGAAACCGCAGCGCCATCCCTGCTTGCCCCTTTCGAGTAGCGCCCTCAACCAGGAGGAGACATGGGCCATCTTCGTAGGGCCGTCGCTTTTGCGGCGGGGATAAGCCTTGTGCTCTGGCTCGGAGCCAGCCCGATCCAGGCGAGGGATGCAGACGCAAACGACGTCGTATCGGCAATCAACAGAGCTGCCCCAACTGCGGTCGAAGCCCGGGTTGCGGCTGTCCGCGGAGCTGACCAGACCTTCTCCGCTGGCGCGGCAGTGTCGATGCCAGCCGACGCCTCGGGAGAGTTGATGCTTCGCAGTGGCCACTCAGGCCGCGCAATCGGCCTGAGCCTTGCCGGCGCTGCGTCCGGACCGGCAACGCTGGCGACCGACGGGACGGTTGTCTATGGCTCAACCAGCGGTACCACAATCGGGGTGCAGGCGTTTGCCTCGTCAGTGCGAGTCACCGCCGTCCTGCAGTCTCCCCAGGCCGGGAACTCGATCTCATACAACCTGGACATGCCAAAGGGTGCGCATCTCGTGACCAGCGAAGATGGTTCCGTCTGGGTTCTGGATGCCGATGGGTCACTGCTCGGAGGCATTGCTCCCGCATGGGCGAGAGACGCTAAGGGTCAGTCCGTTGCCACGAGCTACACCATCATCGGCACAAGACTTGTCCAGACGATCGATCCGAGCTCGACCGCGACGTATCCGATCGTCGCCGACCCGTATCTAGGCCTCGACCTGATCCAATATGCATCCTGGGTGTACCACTCCGGCTATGGCTTCACCCTGCAGGTCACGCCCACGGCCTGGCTCAGGATGAACGGCGGGGGCTATGCCATCGGCGCGTTCGCGTGGGACGAGCTCTACACGAAGTACAAGAACATTGGGTTGTGCTGCAACCTCAATGGGATGAGGGACCAGCTCATTTGCCACGTCCAATTCGCCTTCTGGAGGGCCACCTTTAACCTGGACGAATGGCGACCCGACGTGGGCTACCTCCAAACCGTCAACTCCAGTTGCAATCCTGGCGGCTCGAAATGGTTCGACTGACGCTGCGAACTTGAGCTTCATCCTTCCCTAACGGCCCCTGGGCCGGCTGCACCCCCTCGGGTAGCCGGCCCTTCTTATAACCCAGTCGCGGCCCGCGGTGGAACATTTCGACCCGAGCAAGTGCCTCGAGGCGGTGTCCACCGCCAACCAAATCTCAGGGCTACTCCAGAGACGAGAAGTAGCCAAGGACGATCGGGACAGCGTCGCGCAGGTCGGACGTAACGACAGAGGCACACGATGCGGCGACAGCCGGCTGACTGCCGTTGACTGCCACCGAGAAGCCGGCCGCTGCGAAGAGCGGCAAATCACCGGACGAGTCGCCGAGCGCCACCAGTCGGCTCGGCGGATGGCCAGCCAGTCGGCACCGCTCGGCGGCAAAAGCGGCTTTGTCGGTTGGCAGACAAACCTTCACGAGCTGTCCGGTGAGGATGCCGCCAACCTCGTCCATCTCGCAGCCGCATGCCCCGTCGAAGCCGAAACGATCGGCGACAATCCGCACGGCGAAAGCCCAAGTTATCGATGCCAGCACCACCTCCAAGCCGGATTGGTGGAAGCATTCGACAGCGGGCCGGATGCCGTCGAGCCAGCAGGCATCGCCGAGAACATCCGCGACGTCACACAGCCTGACGCCGCTCAATCCGCGAGCCGACCTCGCCGCAAATACGTCGTTCCCGATCTCACCTGCGTCGTACTCACGCTCCAGTTCTCGTATTTCCGCGGCGTCGCCGAAACGGACTCCGAGCAGTGTCGACACGGTCGTGTCAGGCAGCAGCGTCCCGTCCAGGTCGACGGCGACCACGCCGCGTCGGGAGATCGCGAACTGGTGCTCATTCGTAGACATTCCTGGCGAAATGGTAGGCTCGCGAGAGTCGGCGCGTTCGCGGAGATTGCTCGAGAACGCACTCACGCCGCAACGCCAGTCTCGGCCGCTGTGATGGCGCTCCCGTCGCGCTCGGCGGCACGCGAAGATTGCCAGTCGTCGAAGATCCTCGACCGAGCCGAACTACCGAATGCCGGCCCTGTGGCTTGATCGCGGTCGTCCAGGTTCAGTTTGGGGAGATGGCGAAACCGACCCTTCGTCCGTGAGTCTGGGCCAACGCAAGCCAGACTCGAACCATCAACTCGAGCGGCTTTGCGTTCGCGAGACCGCCCGCATCTTCGGGAACGAAGCCGATCTGGGCGGCCAGATCCATGGCGACGCGCTTGGCGTCGGGGTCGTCTCCGGCCACGAACATGGCCGCCGGCACGAGTCGGGCGCGGGCAGTTGTCAGGTTCTCGAACCCGATCGAATTGAACGCCTTGGCGAGTTTGGCGCCGGGCAGCCGGTCTGCGAGGTCTTGGGTCGTGCTCCGCGTTGGGTCGCCGTCGAAGCGGTTCATGGCATCGATGACGATGCGTCCCGAAAGCGACGGGAATCCTTGGATGGCCGCCGCCGCGGCATCCCAGCGCAAAGCGAACGCGATTACGTCGGCCCCATCGAGAGCTTCGCCGAAGCTCGTCGCCCTGGCGCCCGGGCAGGAGGCGATTGCCGCCCTGGTCTTGTCGCTCTCAGGATCGCGTACGCCGAAGACGACCTCATGGCCCACGGCCGCGAGGGCCGCTCCTAGGCCTCCACCGACCTTGCCGGCTCCCATGATCGCGACCCGCATCTCCAATACCTCCGAGCGCTTCGGCCCGCGGCCGTTGGGCCCATTCTGCGCGTCATCGCAACCGGGGCGAATAAGGCAGCCAGGGGTTCCGAGCAACGTTCGAGGCCGCCGCGGCCAAGCCCGCGATTGCGGCACATGGGGTCGGCGCGATAACCACAGCGTGTGCTATCCCGCCTGGCTGGTGCGGCCTATTCGCCAGGAAGCAAATCGGGGCCGGCCGCGCATACTGTGGGGGCGTCCGATTGCTCGCTCAACAAGAGGTGGACCGTGGCAATGTTCTGCACTCAGTGCGGCGGCAGCTTGGCTGACGATGCCAAGTTCTGCGTCGGTTGCGGCGCCCCCGCTGGACCTAAGGTGTTGCCCGCTTCCGGCATCTCGGCTCCGCCTCCGTTCTCAGCTCCTGCACCGGCTGCCGATGCCCCTGCCCAGAACGCAACCGGCCAGACATTCGTGCTGAACCAGAAGCTGATCTCGATGACCGGCGATCTGTGGATCGACGATTCGAATGGGAATCACGCCTTCGAGGTAGACGGCAAGTTCCTGGCAGTGCGG
>PMKN01000057.1 GCA_003158675.1 Chloroflexota bacterium
GCACGTCGAAGATCGAAAGCAGCTCCTGGAACTGCTCTCGGACCGCGGCGACCCGCTCTTCCCAGCGCTCGCGGCTGGTGCCGAGGGTCGCCAGGACTGTGTCACCCTCGATCTGGCTGTCGGACTCATCCACGACCGCGGGGTAGCTGAGCTCGCGGACGAGCACGTCGGCTGCGGCGATGAGGGCGCCCAGCGACCCGGGTGCAGGCATGTGGTGGTCCCATAGAACCCGGGCAATCACTGGCGGGAGGTTCCACTCGTAGGCGAAGACTGCGCCGACGTCCTGGTGGGTCGTGCCGGCGAGATCCACCTCCATGTCCAGTTGGCCGGCTCCGCTGCCGGTGTCGTGGGTATGCGGATCGAGCAGGTAGGTCGCGTATCGCTCGCCGACGTCGTCGAGCAGGTATACATGGCCGAGGTCGTGGAGCAGACCAGCGGCGAAGGCCGTGTCCGGGTCGGCGGTCCGCGACACCTGGGCCAGGGCCTTGGCGACGACGGCGCCTCGAACCGCATCGCCCGTCAACCTCGCTGCGGCCAGGGCCTCGCGCGGGCTGCGGTTGCCCGCTCGACGTGAAACGATGAGCGAAGTGAGGACGAGCTGGCGCAGGACCGTGTCGCCCAGCAGCGCCACCGCCCGCGAGAGAGTGGTGACCGGTTCCGCCGGTGCATAGAAGGCGGAATTGGCCATGCGAAGCACCCGGGCAGCCAGGGCCGGGGAGCCGTCGATCAGTTTCGCCAGCTGGCGAGCGTTCGAATCGCCTTGCCGGAGCTGCTGCTCCAGGCGGAGCAGGCTGGCGGAGGGGCTGATGGCGTGCGCGTGCTGGACGATCTGGCGCGCTCGATCGAGAGTAGCTGAGGTCAGGACTTCCACGGAAAAGGTGTCGGCTCCGGGACCGGCGGCTTGAACGAGATAGAGGCGCGAGGACGCGCCAGTCCAGGCGGTCCAGGGCCTCAGGGGCGGTTCGCCGCCACGCGGCACGGAGCCCGTCCGGGCCGCTATCATGGGCTCTCCTCCGCGTTCTGGGGTGAGCGAGTGCACGTATGGCGTTGATCGAGACGGCCGGCCTGACCAAGGAATACGGCCAGGTCAAGGCGCTCAACGGCCTCGATTTCCAGCTGGAACCGGGGATCATCGGCCTCGTCGGGGCCAACGGTGCCGGCAAGAGCACGTTGATCAAGATCCTTCTCGGCCTGGTGGCACCCACGAGCGGCCGGGCATCGGTGCTGGGCATGGATGTCGCGGCCGAGGCGCGCGGCATCCGCAAGGTAGTGGGCTACATGCCGGAGCACGACTGCCTCCCGCCCGATGTCGGCGCCACTGAATTCGTCACCCACATGGCCCGCATCTCCGGGTTGCCGCGAACGGCCGCGCGAGAACGGACAGCCGAAGTGCTGCGCCATGTTGGACTGTATGAGGAGCGCTACCGGCAGATCGGCGGCTACTCCACGGGCATGAAGCAGCGGGTCAAGCTGGCCCAGGCACTCGCTCACGACCCCAAGCTGCTGCTGCTCGACGAGCCGACGAACGGTCTCGATCCCACCGGTCGAGACGAGATGCTGGACCTCATCAAGCGCACCGGCACCGAATTCGGGATCTCGGTCGTGGTGGCGTCGCACCTGCTGGGTGAGATCGAGCAGGTATGCTCATTTCTTCTCGCCATCGATGCGGGCCGCGTGCTGAAGGCTGCCCCGATCTCGACCTTCACCCAGCGGACGTCGGTCCTGGCGGTCGAGGTCGAAGAGGGCGCCGATCGGCTCGCCGCCGCCTTGATGGGACGCGGTTTCAGGGCCAAGCAGGACGAGGCCTGCGTCCTGATCGCCCTCGAGGACGAGGCCCTGTACGACGCGGTCCGCGACGCGGTCGCGGACCTCGGCCTGCCACTGGTTCGGATCCAGCAGGAGCGTCGGCGTCTCGAGGACATTTTTCGCGAAGCCGTCCCGGCTTCGGCGGGTGCGCAATGAGCACCGCGAATCGCGTCACGGCCAGCTCGCCAACGGGCAACATCTACGACCTTGGGTACCGTCACTACGATGGCAAGCGCCGCGGCCGCTGGTACGCGGCATGGTCGCTCTACGTGGATAGCCTGCGCGGCATATGGGGTTTCGGCCGGCCGATGAGCGCCAAAGCGGCCCCGTTCATCCTGGCCGGGCTGTATGCGTTCCCTGCCGCCATCCAGTTGGCTTTCTCATCGGTGATCGCCCAGTCGGTCAAGGAGGGGAACGCGGCCAATCTCTTCGAGTATGGCAACTACTTCACGGGTCTCGGGATCCTGATGATCTTGTTCTGCGTGGCTCAGGCGCCGGAGGTGGTCTGTCGCGATCAGCGATACCAGGTGTTGCCCCTCTACTTCACCCGGGCAATGGGCCGGTCCGACTACGCTCTGGCCCGCCTGGCGTCGCTCTCGACGGCTCTGTTCCTGGCGCTGATGGTGCCGATGTTCGCGCTCTTCGTCGGCGATGTGCTGATGGGCGCGGACGCCTTCGCGGCCATCGGCACTGAACTGCCAAAGTCGCTGCCTTCAATCCCGGCGAACCTGCTCGTGGCCGTCAGCATGGCCTCCATCTCTCTCGCTCTGTCGTCGTATTCGCCCAGGCGGGCCTACTCGGCCATCGGTCTGGTCGCCTACTTCCTGCTCATGGAGGCGGTGCCAGCGATCATCTACGGTGTCGGCCAGCATGCCGGTTGGACGTGGGCTGACAAGCTCGTTCTGACGACGCCAATCACGTCTCTCCAGGCCGCGACAGACTGGTTCTTCGGCAGATCTCTTACCGCGCGGGGCTTCCCAGATACGCTTGGCCCGGACGCCTACGTCCTAGCCTGCATCGCAAGTGCGGCCCTCTTCACAGGGATACTGCTGTTCCGATACCGGAGGGTTGCGGCATGACCGCCGAGGTACTGCCGGCCCCCGTCGCCGCTCCGGTCGCTGCTCCCGCCATCGAGCTGGCGGGCGCTGCGCGGTGGTACGGGAACGTGGTTGCCGTCAACGACGTGAGCTTCAGCCTCGGTGCTGGAGTCACCGGGCTGCTGGGTCCGAATGGGGCCGGCAAGACGACCCTATTGCACATGCTCGCAGGATTCCTGGCGCCGTCGGCCGGGACGGTCAGAGTCCTCGGTAGGAGCCCCCATCGCGATCCCTCCGTCTACCGCCAGATCGGGCTCGTCCCGGAGCGGGAGTCGGTCTACTCATTCCTGACCGGCTTCGAATACGTCCGCTACAACGGACGTCTGCAGGGCCTGGCGAATGCCGACTCGGCCGCTCGCGTAGCCATCGCCCGCGTGGGCCTCGAAGACGCCGCGGATCGCCCAATCGGCACCTACTCGAAGGGCATGCGCCAGCGAGCGAAGGTTGCGGGAGCGCTGGTTCACGAACCTCAGGTTCTACTGCTGGACGAGCCCTTCAATGGCATGGACCCGCGTCAGCGCCTGGCCATGATGGACCTGCTCGGGGAGATGGCCAATGCGGGCAGGACGATCCTGTTCTCGTCCCATATCCTCGAAGAAGTCGAGCGCATCGGGACGGAAATCCTGGTGATGGTGGCCGGACGCCTGGCCGCCTCCGGGGATTTCAGGGCAATCAGGGCCCTGATGACCGATCGTCCGCACACCGTCACCATCCATTCGAGCGACGACCGGAAGCTCGCGACAACGCTCATGGCGGACTCGGCAGTCTTTGCCGTGGAGCTTCAGCCGAACGGGCTGTCGGTGCGAACCGCTCATCTGTCGGCATTCCGCCGAATCGTCGCGACCTCCTGCCAGGCGGCACAGGTACGCTTGCTGGAGGTGCTGCCAGCCGACGAGTCGCTGGAGAGCGTGTTCGACTATCTGGTTCGACGATGACGGGAGTCTCCATGCCCGCACCCGTGTCGGTCCTGCCGGAGATCGTCCGGATCACTTTCCGCCAGCTTCTCGGACGGCGCCGGACACTGCTTCTGCTGCTCCTCGCCGCGCTGCCCGTGCTGCTCGCAGTGATCTTCCGCCTGGCCGGGCAGGTCGACGTCAAGGAGTACAGCACGGGGGTCTTCGACACCGTGTCGCTCACGATCGTCCTGCCGCTGACGGCGGTCCTTTTCGGGACCGGCGCATTCGGTGCCGAGAACGACGAGGGCACCATCCTCTACCTTCTGGCGAAGCCGATCCCGCGCTGGATCATCGTGGCGTCGAAGGCACTCGCCGCGGTCCTGTTGGCGGTCTCGCTGACGGTTGCGTCGGTGGTCCTGGGTGGGTTGGTGGAACTGTTCCCGGCCGGCCCCGACGGTGTCGCGGCAACGGAGGCCCAGGTGGTGGCGATGGTCGTCGGGTCGATCTGCTACGTGGCCCTCTTCGTGCCACTGAGCCTGTTCACGCGCCGGGCGCTGGTCATCGGGATCGGGTACATGCTGGTTTGGGAGGGCGCGCTCTCCTTCATGCTGCCAGGCATTGCCAACCTGTCGATCCGCCAGTACGCAATCGGCGCTTCGACGGCGATCTACCGTCTGCCACTGGAGGAAACGCGCCTGCCCGCAGACACGGCCTTCGTCCTGTCGGCGATCCTCGTCGTGGTGGCGATGGCGATCGCCACCTGGCGCCTCAGGCGTTTCGAGCTGTCAGGCGGCTCCGACTGAGCTGCCGGACTCTTGGCCGTAGGTCGGTGACTGCGTGACGGGTCTCGCCGTCTCGGCGTATTGGAAGTCGTTGCTGGCATGGGCCGCGGTTGTCGTGTGGGCGGCGTTCATCTTCGCCCTGTCGGCCGTGCCGGACCTCACGGTGGCGTCCGTCGGCGCCCACGGCGGCGTCTCCGTCGGCGGCGTTGTCGTCACCAGAACGTCGGGCCTGCCGGTGTCCGCCTCGGAGGCGGTCGACTTCGTTGTCCGCAAGTTCGGCCATGTGGCCGCCTTCGCCGTTCTGGCGACGCTCCTTTGGCTGGCGTTGGCCCGCAGTCGACGCCGGAACGCTCCCGTCCTCGCGTGGGTCCTGACTTCGGCATATGGAGCCACGGACGAGTTCCACCAGCTGTTTACGGCCGGCCGCCACGGCACCCTTGAGGACGTAGTCTTCGACGCGATCGGAGCGCTCCTGGCCGTCCTCGCGATTGCCGCCTCGCTGCGCCTGCGAGCCACTATTCGTCGGCGACGGGCAGTCCCAGGATATTGAACCCGCCATCGACGTAGATCGTCTCGCCGGTCGTCTGGCGCGACAGGTCGCTGGCCAGGTACACGGCAGTGCCGGCCACATCCTCGATCGTGATGTTCGAGCGCAGCGGTGCGACGTCCTTGTATGCGCCGTACATCGTCCGGAAGCCCGCGATCCCGTGGGCGGAGAGGGTCCGGACCGGTCCGGCGCTGATGGCGTTGACGCGGATTCCGCTCGGGCCGAGGTCAGCGGCCAGGTAACGGGTGGATGCTTCCAACGCGGCCTTGGCCACGCCCATTACGTTGTAGTGGGGCAGAACCTTCTCGGCGCCGTAGTAGGTCATCGTCATGATCGAGGAGCCCGGCTTCATGTACGGACGCGCCTCGCGGGCCATGGCGATGAGCGAGTAGACGCTGATGTCGAAGGCCGTGTGGAAGCCGTCGCGGCTGGTGTCGGCGAAATGGCCGGTCAGGTCTTCCTTCTCGGCATATGCGACGGCATGGACCAGGATGTCGAGATCGCCCTGTTTCGCCTTCCAGCGCGCGAAGACACGTTTGATTTCATCGTCATCGCGGACATCGCAGCCCTCGACGAAGGTCGAACCGATCGACGCGGCCAGCGGCCGCACGCGGCGCTTGATGAGCGAGGCCATCGAGCTGAAGCCCACCTTCGCGCCCTGCTCGTGCAGGGCCCTGGCGATGCCCCAGGCGATCGAGTGGTCGTTCGCGACGCCGAAGACGAGCGCCTTCTTGCCCGCGAGCAGGCCCTCGTGGTCGCAGTCGTCCGACGGGCGAATGAGCCTGCCGGCGACGCGGGGCTTCCGAACGACTGTCGGAGCCTCGACATTTGCGGCTTCTGCAGCGTCCACGGCGGCGGATGTGGCCGTCGTGGCCTCAGCTTGGTCCATGGTGGCCGCTCCCGCTGGCTGAAATATCATCTGGCGCCGGTACCTCCGCTGGCCGTGGCCGAAGAGGACTGCTCCGTGCCATTCCAAACCCCGTGTTCCGGAATCTGTTACTCAGAATAACGTGTAGTTGCGCACTACACGCATCGACTGCCTTTGGGGAATGGCCAGCGAGGCGGACGAAGGCGGGGCGGCCCCTACTGGAGGCCACCCCGCCTGACCGAACGACCTGGCGGCGGCGGGCCGCCGGCGCTCGAATTACGCCTGGTACCGAAGCAGCGTGATGGTGTTGAACGCGTCGAGCACTGTCAGGCTGACGCCGTCATGGGCGAGGTAGAGGGAGACTGTGTCGTCGCCGCTGCCGAAGACCAGGCCGATCTGTTCGGTCTGCCAGGTGGCGCCGCCGTCCGAGGTATGGAACGCGACGAGCTTGGGGGCGGTGCCGGCGAGTCGGGCCACGACCACGCCATGGGTCGCGTCAGTGAAATTGATGCCCGCCAGCTGCTGCTTGGCCGTGGCGATGGTGCCGCCGGTCAGTCCCAGGGGTTTCGAAGTCCAGGTGTTGCCGCCGTTTGCGGTGGCCCAAACGGTTCCGGCCGAATCCAGCACGTAGCCGTCAGTGGCGGTGCGAAGGTCGATCGCCGCGATGGACCCGCCCATGCCGGCCGGCAGCTTGATCGCGGTCCAGGTGTTGCCGCCGTTGTCGATGCGGGCCAGGTCGCTGTCATTGGCCGCCCAGCCGGTCGTGGCGTCGAGGAAGCTCAGGAAATGGCAGGGGAAGGAATCGGACGTGCTGTAGGTCCCCTTGACGTTCGTCCACGTCTTGCCGCCGTCGGAGGAGAAGCCGATGCCGCCGTTGCCGCAATGCCAGGCGACCTGGGCGCTGACGACGTCTAGCCCGAAACGGCAGAGACTCGTGTTTGCGCCCGCCGGCCAGGTCTTGCCGCCGTCGGTGGTGTAGTGGACCTCGCCGCTGTAGCCGACAGTGATGCCGTGGGTCTCATCGAGGAACCCGGCCTCGTACATGGCCATCGCGGGGTCCACGGCCTTCTGGTAGGCGATCTGCCAGGGGCCGGAGATGGTCGGCTGGGAAGCGGAAGCAGCCGAGGGGGCGGAAGCAGCGGCCACGGCGGCGGTCGCTGCGACGGCGGTCCCGGCTGTAGCTGCGACCGATCCGGCGGCAGTCGGCGCAGCGGATGGACTCGTCGTTGCCGCGGCCGAGCAGCCCGACAGAGCCACGAGCAAGGCCACGAGAGCGACAGTGAATGAGGGCTTCAACATCGGTATCCCACTTATCGCTACCGATTTGGGTCTGTTCATCGCTTCGTAAGCTCCCTTTCGTCTTGACTGCGCCGTGCATTCGTTGTTCGGGCATCCAGACGAGGCCGCGCCAGGGTTTGTTCAAACGCTTGTGTGGTGCGGGTTCGCAGAGGGATCGATGGGCTGCGCGGGCACTGCCAGGGAGCCGGCTGGCCTCGTCACGTGAAGTCCGAGGAAGAGGGAATGCAGCGTCCTCTGCGACTCTTCTCCGGCCCGTGACATAGCCACCGAGGTCCCGAGAGTCCGCGCCGAATTCACTCCGCCCCGAACGGTCGATCAGGGCCCCCAATTCCAGACCAAGGCCGAGTCGAAGCTCCCGACAGGCTGGCGACCCGGCCGTCGCCTGATGTCCGGCATCGCCTTCTGGTCCAACTTGCTTGGAGCGAAAGTTGGACATTCGAGGCGGCCCTGACTCGAATGGTGGAGCGGCGGCCGGGCTCCGGCAGGCGCGGCGCACGCTCGGGCGCAGGCTCGAGGAACCCCCGATGACCCGATCCGCACCGTCGAGGCTGGCCCTGCGCATGCTCGCCTGCTCGAACCTTCATGTGAGGCCAGTTCGGCCAGATGTGGCCTACTCCCGAGAGTCCGGGCCGAATTCGCCCCAGATTCCACCCCGCCAGATGTGAATCGAGGCGCCGGCCGCCGCGTGCGGAAGAGTGCAGCGGCCGCCGGGCGAGAGCCCGGTGGCCGCTAGAACTGCGTGGAACCTCTACGCCAGGAGCGTCGCGATGGCGGCCAGCGGAACTGGATTGGAGGCGACCACGATCTCGGCCGAGGCGCGGATACGCGGCGCGACCGAGGCGATATACGCCCGGGCGATCGGCTTCTTGGCGTCCAGGACGGTCGTATCCCGGAGGACCAGCCACGAATTCACCAGCCACACTGCCGAATCGACCAGGTCGCAGGCGTAGTAGTCGACGCGGTCACGTTCCGGCTGGGCCTTGAGCGCGTCGACAGCCCCCTGGTAGACGCCGGTCAACTCGACCAGCAGGGCCTTCTCGGCGGCCATGTCGGCCGGGTATTCCGTGGCGGCCCACTCGGCAAGGAGCGGATCGAGCGTGCGGTTGAGCAGCTTGCCGATGGCCGCGACCACCTGTAGCTGGCTTGTTCCTTCATAGATGTTCGTGATTCGAACATCGCGGAAGAGCCGCTCGATATTGAATTCCTTCATGTAGCCCACGCCGCCGTGGACCTGCATCGACTGATAGCAGACGCGGTTGCCCATCTCGGTGGAGCAATACTTCACCATGGGCGTGAGCGTCTCGGCCAGCGCCTGGCATTGCTTGAGGCGGGCTCGGGTCGCCGGATCGATGTCCGACTCGCCTTCGCCGACCGACTTCTCGTACACCTTCCACAGGTCCACCCAACGGGCGGTTTCGGCCAGGAGCGCCCGCGTGGCCTCGATGTCGGCCCTCATCGAGAGCAGCAGCCGGCCGACCGCCGGCAAGACCCGGATCGGCTTGCCGAACTGGACGCGCTCCTTCGAGTAGTCGTCGGCCTCGCGGTAGGCGGCCTCGGCGATGCCCATGGCCTGGGCCGCGACCGCCAGACGGGCGCCGTTCATGAGGTTCATGGCGTATCGCATGAGCCCGAAGCGGCGCTTGCCGAGTAGGATCGCCGGCGTGTTGTTGTACTGGATCTCACAGGTCGGGGAGGAGTGGATCCCCATCTTGTTCTCGATGCGGCGGATCTTGACTGTCTCATCGCGCTCCACCACGAACATCGACAGGCCGCGGGCGTCCCTGGAGCCTTCTTCGCTGCGGGCCATCACGACCGAGACGTCGGCCAGGCCGTTGGTTATGAAACGCTTCACGCCGTTGAGGTGCCACTGCCCCGTGGCCTCGTCCAGCGTGGCGCGCGTCGCCACCGAGCCGAGGTCCGAGCCGGCATCCGCCTCGGTCAGGACCATCGCGCCCGAGATCTCGCCTCGCGCGAACCTTGGCAGGACGCGGGCTTTGGTCACGGGGTCGCCGTATTCGTCGATCAACGAGGCGATCTCCTGGAGTCCGAAGACGGTCATGAGGCCGCTCTCGGCCCGGGCGACAACCTCGACGAGCATCTGGTAGATCGACTCGGGCAGGTTCAGGCCGCCGAATTCGCGCGGCAGCATCGCCCCGAAGAGCTCGGCCTGGCGCAGTGCCTCGATAGCGTCCTGCGTGGGAGCGGCGTACGTGACCTCGCCGTCGGAATAATGCGCTCCCTCCTCGTCCGCCTCCGCTGCGCGAGGGGCGACCCGCTCGGCGCAGATCTCACCCAGGACCTCGAGAACGATCCTGTAGTTGTCCATGGCGTCGGCGTAGTTGCGCGGCGCCTCCCTGTACTTGTCGGTCTCCGAATAGCCCTTTTCCTTGAGCTCGAGGACTTCCCGCAGGTCGAGCTGCTGGAGCCGGAACTGCAGGTCCTCGTTGTCGAAGAAGAAGCTGTCGCTCATTCCGTCTCTCGCTGGTCCATGGAACGCTCCCGGAGGGTCTTGATGATCAGCGGCAGCACTTCCGCCACGTCGCCCACGATTTTGTAGTGGGCGATCTGGAACATCGGGGCGTCGGGGTCGGTGTTGATGGCGATGATCTTGCTCGACTGGTCCATCCCGGCGCGGTGCTGGATTGCGCCGGAGATGCCCGCTGCAACGTACAGGCGCGGCCGGACCGTGGTTCCGGTTTGGCCGACCTGGTGTTCGCGGCCGATCATGCCCGCGTCCACGGCCGCTCGGGAGGCGCCCACCTCTCCGCCCAGCAGGTTGGCCAGGTCGCGTAGCAGGGCGAAGTCCTCGGCGCTGGCGACACCCGCGCCGCCGGACACGACAACCCTCGATTCCTTGAGGTTGACCGTGGAGTGGCGCATCTGGCGGCTCAGGACCTCCAGAGCGAAGTCGTCCGGCTCGAACCGGGGTACGAGCTTCTCCACCGCACCGTGCCGGCTCGGCTGAGCAGCAGGCATCCGCATCACGCCCTCGCGCACGGTTGCCATCTGCGGCCGCGTCTTGGGGTTCACGATCGTGGCGATCAGGTTTCCGCCGAAAGCGGGCCGGATCTGGAAGAGCAGGTCGTGGTAGGTCTTGTCTTCCTTCTTGACCGTGTAATCGCCGATCTCCAGGTCAGTGCAGTCCGCGGTGAGGCCGCAGCGCAAGGCGCTGGCGACGCGAGGGGCGAAATCGCGACCGTTGGGGGTGCCGCCGACGAGGAAGATCTCCGGTTTGCGGGCCCGAGCCTCGGCGATTGCCACTCGGGCGTAGGGAAGGGTGCGGTAGATCGCGAGCTCGGGATGATCGGCCAGGAGCACGCGATCCGCGCCGTGGGCGATGACCTCGTCCGCCAGAGCCTCGACATGGTGGCCCATGACCAGGCCGACGACCTCGTGCGCTCCGCCGGACGCCCCGCCCAGTCGATCGGCCAGCTCGCGCGCCTTGCCCGTGAGCTCGAGGCTGACGTCCGCGATCTTGCCGTCGGTCTGCTCGATGAAGACCCAGATGCTGTTCGGTGTTGTCATCTCGCCCTACCCGACGATGTATTCGTGGACCAGTTCCTGGATCATCGCCGCGATTCCTTCGGGCGTTGCAGGAACGGTCTTGCTCTCGGTGCTCTCCAGGACCACGAAGTTGATCTTGTGGACCTGTGTTGGAGAGCCGGCCAATCCGACCTGGTCCTCTGAGGCGCCGATATCGTCGGCGGTCCAGACCGCGATGTTCAGGTCATGGGCGTTCAGATAGTCCTGTAGCTGCTCGTCAGACGCGAATTCCGGCCAGCGGGCGCGAACGGCGGCGAACTCGGCCGGCGCGGCGGCGAGCTTGCGCTCGATACGGCGGCGGACAGAAGCCGGACGGGGCGTGTTGGCCGAGCCGACTACGGTAAGCAGGCACGGCAGCTTGCAGCGGACGATCTCCGAGCCGGAGTCGAGCGCGCGCTCGGCCACGATCTGGTCAGCGCTCACCTCGACGAACGTTTCGGCGTAGGTGATCTGCGGGATGCCGAGCTTCTCGGCGAGCTGCGGACCGACCTGGGCGGTGTCGCCGTCGATGGCCTGGCGACCGCAGAAGACGAGGTCGAATGGTCCGGCCTTCTCGACGGCGCATTTGAGGACGTACGAAGTGGCGAGGGTGTCCGCGCCAGCGAATTTGCGGTCGGTCAGCAGGATCACCCGGTCCGCGCCTCGAAAGAGGGCCTCGCGCAGAACGCCGGCCGCCTTGGGCGGGCCCATCGTGATGACGGTCACGGTGCCGCCGAGGCGCCCCTTGATCTGGAGCGCCATCTCCAGGGCGTTGAGATCCTCGGGGTTGAAGATCGCCGGCAACGCATTGCGATTCATGGTGCCGTCTTTGGTCATCACCTCGCCGGTGATGTTGTGCGTGTCCGGCACCTGTTTCACAAGCACTACCGAGTGAATTGGTCTCTGGTCGGTCATCCTGTTCTCCGGGAGCCGCCCGGTCACGCCCGGGCGGGAGGATCGCGATGTGGGGCTCTCCCGGGGCTGACGCGCCTCCCGGGCGGCGCGGGCCGGCGGGCAGTCTCCCCCCGCCCGCTGGTCCGGCGCGAACTATAACCCGCCGCGGGGCCCGGTCGTCGGCCGCCGCGGACTCCGCGGACTCCGCGGGAGAGCCTCCGGGCCACCGCGCGCTAGACTGGCACCCGATGGCTGTGCCCTGCTGCGGGCGCGCGGCTCGAGGCGGCTCAGCCGGTCCAGGTGCTCGGCACCAGGAGGGCGTTCGGATGGCAGCGACGTCTGAGCCCCGGCTCAAGATCACCTACGCCACGCTGCGAAACGACAACGAGCAGCTGCATGCCTCCTACGATGCGGGCCTGGCGACCGCGCGCGGAGAGCTCGGCGGAACGCACGGCGTCTACATCAGCGGTGAGTGGCGCCCGGCGCGAGAGACCTTCGAGAAGCGTTCTCCGATCGACGGCGCGCTTGTCGGCCACTTCGCCAGTGGCACGCGCGCGGACGTGCGCGAGGCCATCGCCGCCGCCCATGCCGCCGCGCCGGGCTGGGCCCGCACGCCGTGGCTGGAGCGGATCGCGATCATGCGCCGCATGGCTGATCTGATCAGCGAGCGCCAGATGGAACTGGCTGCCCTGATGGCGATCGAGGTCGGCAAGAACCGCCTGGAGGCGCTCGGCGACGTAGAGGAGACGGCCGACCTGATCCGCTACTACTGCGACCAGATCGAGGTCAACGACGGTTTCGACCGCCCCATGGGAAACCTCGGCGACTCGACCGTCCACACCCGATCGGTGCTGAAGCCCCACGGCGTCTGGGCGGTCATCAGCCCCTTCAACTTCCCGATGGCCCTTTCCGGCGGGCCGGCCGGCGGGGCGCTTGCCGCCGGCAACGCGGTCGTATACAAGCCCTCCAGCGACGCCCCGATGTGCGGTGTGAAGCTGGCCGAGATCGCAGACCTGGCCGGCCTCCCGCGAGGCGTATTCAACATGGTCAGCGGCCCGGGCGGAGTGGTTGGCGCAGAGTTGCAGGAGAACGACGCGGTCGACGGCCTGCTCTTCACCGGTTCGTTCGAGATCGGCTTCGACTCGATCTTCAAGACCTTCAGCAAGCGGTTCCCAAAGCCTGTCATCGTCGAGATGGGCGGCAAGAATCCGGCCATCGTGAGCGCCCATGCCGACCTCGAAGAGGCGGCTGAGGGTGTCGTTCGTTCGGCCTTCGGCTACGGTGGCCAGAAGTGCTCGGCCTGCAGCCGGGTCTACGTCCAGGCTGAGGTCTACGAAGAGTTCCTCGACCAGCTCGTGGCCAAGACGAAGGCGATCACGATTGGCGACCCAACCGACCGCCGCAACTGGCTCGGGCCGCTTGTGAATGCCGAGGCGCTGGCCAAGTACGAGGTCGCGGTGGCCGACGCCCGCCGCGACGGACGGATCCTCTACGGCGGCAAGTGGCTGAGCGGCGCCGCTTACCCCAGCACGCTGTACGTGGCCCCGACGATCGTCGTCGACCTCCCGCCCGAGCACCGCATCTGGCACGACGAGTTGTTCGTGCCGCTGGTCGCGGTCGGCAAAGTCCAGTCGCTGGACGAAGCATTCGAGCGTGCCAATGAGACGATCTATGGCCTGACGGCCGGCTTCTTCAGCGAGGATCGCGAGGAGGTCGCCCGCTTCGAGGAGGCGATCGAAGCCGGCGTTATCTACATCAACCGCCGCGCCGGGGCCACGACCGGGGCCTGGCCCGGCATCCAGCCGTTCGGCGGCTGGAAGGGTTCGGGTACGACGGGCAAGGCCTCCGGCGGCCTCTACTACGTCCAGCAGTTCATGCGCGAGCAATCCCAGACCCTGGTCGACTGAGGGTCCTTGGATTGGGAGAAACGCCCGGCTCGGCTATACTTTGACCACTATCCAGCCTGCATAAACGCTATCCGCTCTGCGGCAGCTGCGCCCACTCAACTGCCCGTGAAATCCGTCGAGGTGCATCGTGACCCAGGCTCCCGGCAAGCTCGCCCCGGCTCCCGTCGTTCCGCACGTCGTCACCGAGCTGCCGGGCCCAAGGGCGCGCGCCCATCTCGATTTCGATCGCCGGTGGACTTCGCCAAGCGTGCCACGGGCCTATCCGGTGGTGCCTGTGCGTGGCGAGGGGTGCACGATCGAGGACATCGACGGCAACCTGTTCCTCGACCTCAACGCGGGCATAGCCGTCGCATCCACGGGCCACTGCCATCCGAATGTGGTCTCTGCCATCCAGGATCAGGCCGGCAAGCTGATCCACTACAGCGCCGACTTCTACCTGCCTATTTACGCCGAGACATGCGCCGAGCTGGCTCGCCTGGCGCCGATGAAGGAGAAGTGCCGAGTCTTCCTGACCAACTCCGGCACTGAGGCCGTCGAGGGTGCCATCAAGCTGGCCCGTTTCGCGACCAGGCGGCAGTATCTGGTCTCGTTCCTGGGCGCCTTCCACGGCCGGTCGTACGGCTCCGTGTCGCTGACCGCGTCCAAGGCCAAGTACCACGCCGGTTTCGGGCCGATGCTGCCGGGCGTCTTCCATGCGCCGTTCGGTCACGTCGCCGACCTGCGCTGGTTCGACGAAGTGCTCTTCGACCGACTCGTGCCGCCGAGCGAAGTGGCGGCGATCGTCGTGGAGCCGATTCAGGGCGAGGGCGGCTATGTCGTCCCCGAGGACGGCTTCTTGCAGGGGCTGCGGGCGATTTGCGACAAGCACGGCATTCTTCTCGTGGCCGACGAGGTGCAGTCGGGCGGAGGCCGGACCGGCAAGATGTGGGCCATCCAGAACTGGGACGTGGAGCCGGATATCGTCGCCACGGCCAAGGGGATCGCCAGCGGCATGCCCCTGGGAGCGTTCATCGCCCGCGACTCGCTAATGACGCTGTGGGGCCCCGGTGCCCACGGAACCACATACGGTGGCAACCCAATAGCCTGCGCGGCGGCGCTCGAGACGATCAAGCTGCTCGAAGGCGGGCTGATGGCCAACGCAGCGGCGCGGGGCGACGAGCTGCTGGCCGGGCTTCGAGCCCTGCAGGCGCGTTTCCCTGGTCTCATTCGCGACGTCCGCGGCATCGGGCTCATGATCGGCGTCGAGTTCGACTCGCATGAGCACGCGGCGGCCGTCGAGTGGGCCAGCTTCCAGCGCGGCGTCCTGGTCCTCGAGGCCGGGCACACGGTGGTGCGCATATCGCCGCCGCTCGTGATCACCGCCGCTGAGGTGGCGACGGGCCTGCGGATCTTCGGCGAGGCCGTCGCCGAGGTCGCGGCCAAGGCCTGAGGCCGGGACCCGGACGACTGCTGGAGCCGCGGCCCGACTTCCGGCCGACGTAGATGGGGATTGCGGGTGGCCACGTTACGGGCACTTCAAGGTCCGATCAGCGTGCGCAAGCGGCCCGTGAAACCCCGGGCTCAACTCGGCGCGTGCCACCACGGTTTGCAGATGGCAAGATGTCTCCGCAGCAGCTTGGCCCAAACCAGCGCAGCGTTTTCGACACTCCCCGCGATAAGCGGCAGGCAACCCGCAGATAAGCCGCAGATAAGCCGCAGGTAAGCGCCGATGAGTAAGGTCATATCGATGCGCGACGCCGTCGCCGCGAATGTCCATGACGGCGACGTCGTCGCCATCGAAGGCTTCACGCACCTGATCTGCTTTGCCGCCGGACACGAGATCATCCGGCAGCGCAAGCACGACCTTACCCTGGCCCGCCTGACGCCAGACCTGATATACGACCAGATGGTTGCGGCCGGCACGGCGCGCAAGCTCGTGTTCAGCTGGCTTGGGAACCCGGGCGTGGGCGGACTGCACGCCATCCGCAGGCGGGTCGAGGAGCCGGAAGGCGGGGCGCCAGCGGGCGCCTCGGATCCAAGGCCGCTCGAACTGGAGGAGTACAGCCACTTCGGCATGGTCGGCCGTTACACAGCCGGCGCCTCTAACCTGCCGTTCTTCCCGCTGCGCTCTTACTTCGAGACGGATCTGCCGAAGGCGAACCCTTTGATCCGGCCCATCCGCTCGCCGTACGGCGAGGAGACGGTGTATGCGGTGCCGCCGCTGAAGCCGGATGTGACAATCGTCCACGCCCAGCGCGCCGACGCCGCCGGCAACACTCAGATGTGGGGCCTGCTCGGCTGTCAGAAAGAAGCCGCATTCGCCGCGGAGCGGGTCATCGTCGTTGTGGAAGAGCTGGTCGAGGAGTCGGTTATTCGTGCCGATCCCAACCGCACCGTGATCCCGGGCCTGATCGTGGATGCGGTCGTGTTGGAGCCGTGGGGTGCCCACCCCTCATACGTTCAAGGCGCCTACGACCGCGACAACCGCTTCTACCGCGACTGGGACGCCATCAGCCGGGATGAATCGAGCACCGCGGCCTGGCTCGACGAGTGGGTCTACGGGGTGAATGGTCGAGCCGAGTACGTCGAGAAGCTCGGCCGCGAGAGGCTGGCCGACCTCCGGCCTTCGGGCCGGGCGCCTTCGGGCTCGGTCGACTACGGAGTCTACGAATGAGCGCGCCATCGGACGCGGCCGCCTTCTCGAAGTCGGAGATGATGATCGTGGCTGCCGCCCGCGAGCTGGCGGGGCAGCGCGTCTGCTTCGTCGGCGTCGGGCTGCCCAACATCGCGGTCAACCTGGCTCGCCTTACTGTCGCCCCCGAGCTGGAGCTGGTCTACGAGTCGGGCGCGTTCGGCGCGAAGCCTGCCCGGCTGCCCCTCTCGATCGGCGACCCTACGATCGTGACCGGCGCGACCGCAGCCGTTTCGATGTTCGAGCTGTTCAGCTTCTACCTGCAGGGCGGGCTCGTGGACGTCGGCTTCCTCGGCGCCGCCCAGATCGACCGCTTCGGCAACATCAACAGCACAGTCATCGGCGACTACGAACATCCTAAGACGCGGCTGCCGGGCTCGGGCGGGGCGTGTGAGATCGCCATCAACGCCCGCCGGGTCTTCGTGATCATGCGCCAGTCGAAGCGCTCGTTCGTGGATCGGATCGACTTCCGAACTTCGCCCGGCAACCTTGGCGGGGCGGAGGCCGCGGCCCGCATCCGGCGCGAAGAGGGCTGGCTCGGGCGTGGGCCCTCGGTCGTGGTGACGGACCTGGGCATATATCACTTCGACGAGTCGGGCGAGATGCGCCTGGACTCGATCCACCCGGGTGTCACGCTCGAGCAGGTCCGGGAGACGATCGGCTGGGAGCCACGGGTAGCCGACCCACTCGCCACGACACCGGCTCCCACCGCCAAGGAACTGCGCCTTATCCGCGAGGAGTTGGATCCGGAAGCCGCATACACGAAGTAGGTGACAGGCGCCCCGCGTCGCCCTAGTGGCGGTTCGACTCAGGGCGTCCGCGGACGGGTTCAGGGCGGCCGCGGACCACCATGACGGGGCAGTGGGAATGGCGGACCACGTAGTCAGAAACCGAACCGATGAAGAAGCGACTGACGCCGCTGCGGCCGTGCGAGCCGACCACGATCAGGTCCGCGCCTTCTGAGTTCGCGGCGGCGATGATCGCCTCCCCGGCGTCCCCCTCCCAGACCATATACGTTGCGTTTGCGCCCGCGGCCCGGGCCCGCTGCACGATTCCCTGGGCTCGAGCGGCCATCGAGTCGCGCGATTCTGGGTCGGCCACCGACGCCGCCGCCTCGGACGGCTGGCGCCCCGAAACGTGCACGCTGACGACGAGCAGACGTGCCTCGATCTGAGTGGCGAGGTCGATGGCCTGTTCGCTGGCCGGCTCCGACGCGGGCGAGCCGTCGGTGGCGAGCAGAATGGTTTCGAGTCGGGGCATCGGGCTCCTCCGGCGCCTTGCGGAGCGCGCCGGTCTCTTCCAGCGATGGTGGGCGCGCTTCCGAGGGATGGCCAAGGGACATGCGGCCCGTTCGCGGGGGCATTAGGTCCCCGTGCCCGATTCGGACCGGGCGGACGTATTCCCCCGCCGGCCACGCCTCCTCGTTTCGAGTGGGCGAACGGAAATGGCCGCGTCCCACGCTCAGAGTGGCCGGCTGCTAGGCTGGTTGCGTGTCCGCTCGGAATTCCGCCTCCAAGCCAGGCCCGGCGTCCCCCGTGGCCCACGACTCCTCCGGCTTGCTGGGCCTGCGCGATATGGCCCAGGCGCTCGACGCGTGGCAGCACGAGCCGAACGCGGCCAGCCACGGGCTCTTGAGCGAGGCCTTCGGAGGAGTGGTCGTGAGTGCCGGCCTCGGCGGCGGCTCCATCCATATCACGGCGCCGCCGCTCGCCGAGGTGGAACTGCGAGCCGGAAGCATGCTCGACGCTGAGGCCGAGACGGCTGGTCTGCGCAAGTACGACCTTCAGTTCGGCGACCGCCAGGTCGCGAGTTTGGCGCTGGATGCGCCGCCCGCGGCCGTCTTCTCCGTGGACGAATGCGCCCGCGGCCTCGAGATCGTCATCGGCGCCGCCTGGTCGGAGGCACGCGCAGGCCAGGCCGCCGGCGAACTGGCAGCCATCGACGTCGCAACCCGCGGCATCGCCGGTGTACTCGACCTGGACCGCGTCCTGCAGCTGATCACCGACCGCGTTCGCGAACTGGCCCACGCTCAATACGCCGCGCTTGGGATCGCCGACCAGGAAGGCGGAATCGAGCGCTTCATCACCAGCGGTGTCGGGCGGGCGGAGCGCGAGCGAATCGGCCAGCCACCGCATGGCCACGGTCTGCTGGGCGTCATCATGGCGTCAAGCCGTCCCATTCGCGTCCACGACATCGGCAGGGACTCGCGCCGGTACGGCTTTCCGGCCCACCACCCTCCGATGCACTCACTTCTCGGGGTCCCGGTCGGAGCCCGAGGCCGCTCCATCGGGCGGCTGTATCTGACCAACAAGCAACCCTGGGGCGACTTCACCGAGGACGACGAGCGGTTGGTCGAGATGTTCGCCCTCCACGCCGGTATCGCCATCGAGAACGCCCGCTTGCACGAGCAGGTCCAGCGCCTGGCAATAGTGGAAGAGCGCGAGCGGATCGGTCGCGACCTGCACGATGGCATCATCCAGAGCATCTACGCCGTTGGTCTTTCGCTCGAGGATGTTCCCGAGCTGATGGCGGACGAGCCAGAAGTGGCCCGCGCCCGTGTTGAGCGCGCCATCGACTCGCTCGACCAGTCGATCCGCGACATCCGCAACTTCATCTTTGGCCTGCGGCCGGAGCTGCTCGAACAGGCCGGCCTGATAGGCGGCCTGGCCGCCCTGGCGGACGAATTCAGGGTCAACAGCATGGTCGACATCGACATCGAGACACTGGACGTCAGTGAGATAGACCTGCCGCCCGATCAAACTGGTCAGCTACTCGCGATTGCCCGGGAGGCCTTGAGCAATATCGCTCGCCACTCCAAGGCCACCCGTGGCAGCGTCAGAGTCGAGGACGTCGAGGGCAAGCTGCGGCTGATCGTAAGCGACAACGGCGTTGGGTTCGACGCCGATCGGCAGCGCGGCCCAAGCCATCAGGGCCTGGTGAACATGCGCGCCCGGGCCTCCGAAGTTGGTGCGGCCTTCGAACTTCAGAGCGCGCCGGGCGCCGGCACGCGTATTATCGTGGAGGTGGCGCGGCGCGAAACCTCGAACGCCGACGCCGGCCAGGTAGGAGACGAATGACCGACCAGATCGAAGCACGCCCGCTGCGGCTGCTCGTGGTCGACGATCACGAGCTTGTGCGCCAGGGCCTTGTGTCGCTGCTCGACAGACGCGAGCATTTCCAGGTCGTCGCCGAAGCGGGTACGGCGGCCGAGGCTGTGGAGATGGCCCGCAAGTTCGAGCCGGATTTGGTGGTCATGGACGTGCGCCTGCCGGACGGCTCCGGTATCGAGGCGTGCCGCGAGATTCGCGCCGAATTCCCGGCCACGCGGGTGGTCATCCTGACCAGCTACCCGGACGAAGAAGCCGTTCTATCGGCCATCATCGCCGGCGCCTCCGGCTATCTGCTCAAGCAGATGCGCAGCCGGGATCTGGTCAGCGCTCTCGAATCCGTGGGACGAGGCGAATCGCTGCTCGATCCGGCGGTCACCGAGAAGGTGCTCGATCGCGTTCGCCGGATTGCCACGGGCACGTACACGGACGAGATGGCGCAGCTGACGCAGCAGGAGCAGAAGATCCTGCTGCTCGTGGCAGAAGGCAAGACGAACAAGGAGATCGCCTCCGATGTCTTCCTGTCAGACAAGACGGTCAAGAACTACGTGAGCTCGATCCTCTCGAAACTGAATTTGGAGAGACGAGCTCAGGCGGCCGCCTTCGTAGCGCGTCACCGCCTCAAGGGCGGCGCGTAACTCCGCAGCCGTAGCGGCTGGCACACCCCGTCGGGACCCGATCATCCTGTCGATCGGGCGACGCACCCACCGCGCGGCGGCGTCGGGTGGTCGGGTGGTCGGGTGGTCGCCCTCAGGTTCTCGACGGTCTCTGCCAGCCAGCCCCCGATCGCCCGGATACCGTCGACTTCCGGCGGCCGGCTTTGTCATAGCTCGTTGGTGAGCGTTCGGCCCAAACGGCCCTCGCGCATAGCGACGCGCCCATTAAACTCCGCGCTATGCGAATCGTCAGCGCCCAAGAGGCGGTTTCAGGTATCAAGTCAGGCCAGCAGATCTTCATGCACGCCGCCGCGGCCACGCCGGAAGTATTACTCGAGGCTCTGGTGGCCCGCGCTCCGGAGCTCGAGGACGTGAAGATCGTCCATATGCACGCGGAGGGTCCACATCCGCACCTTGCCCCGGACATGGTGGGTCACTTCCGCCACAAGGCTCTCTTCATCGGCCCGAACGCACGCAAGGCGATCAACGAAGGCCGGGCGGAGTTCATCCCTGTCTTCTTGTCAGACATTCCCGTCTTGATCGAGAAGAAGTACCTGCCGCTGGATGCCGTCCTGTGTAACGTCAGCCCGCCCGACGAACACGGCTTCTGCTCGCTGGGCACTTCTGTCGACGCGATGCTCGCCGCGGTGCGGAACGCCAGGACGGTCATAGTCCAGTTCAACAGGAGCATGCCTCGGACGCTGGGCGACAGCTTCATCCACGTCGATCGGATCGACTATGCCGTCGAGGTCGACCAGCCGCCCTACGACCACTCCAGCGGCGAGCCCGACGAAGTTGAGTCTCGGATCGGGGAATTCGTCGCGGAGCTCGTGGCCGACGAGGCCACGCTGCAGATGGGCATCGGCGCGATCCCGAGCGCGGTGGGCAGGAAGCTCTACGACAAGAAGAACCTCGGCGTTCACACAGAGATGTTCACCGACATCCTGGTCGATCTCGTCGAGCGCGGCGTCGTGACCTGCACGGCCAAGGAGGTCAACTGCGGCAAGGTCGTGACCTCCTTCATGATGGGCACGCAGCGCCTCTACAGATTCGTCGACAACAACCCGATGGTCGAGATGCGGCCGGTCGACTACACCAACGACACCTCGATCATCCGGCGATTCAAGCGCATGACCGCCATCAACTCCGCGATCGAGGTGGATCTAACCGGGCAGGTGTGTGCCGACTCGATCGGACACCGCATGTATAGCGGCGTGGGCGGTCAGATGGACTTCATGCGGGGCGCCGCCCTCGCCGAGGAAGGTAGGGCAATCATCGCTCTGCCGTCCACTGCCGCCGGCGGAACGATCTCGCGGATCACCATCGCGCTCAAGGAAGGCGCCGGCGTCACCACGACGCGTTCGCACGTGCGCACCGTGGTGACCGAGTACGGCGTCGCGGAGTTGTTCGGCCAGAGCCTCCGGGAGCGGGCGCGGCAACTCATATCGATCGCTCACCCGGACTTCCGCGACGAGCTGACGGCCTACGCTCGGAAGCACCACGACCTGTAGGCCGCCGAACCACCCGGCCCAGCTCGCCTGCCCGCCCATCCGCCGCCCGACGACGAGCACAAAAAAGGACGAACGCCGGGCGTCCCCTCCGGCGTTCGTCACGACCGCAAGTCTCGGGGTTGCGGCCGCTCCATGCGCAGTGCCGAACGGCCCTCCGTATCAGGCAACTGGACCCCTCGCCGAGTCTGGCCCAATCCGTTTCAGGCGGCAGCCTGCGCGGCCGGCTGAGATCCCCGAATCGGTCCGGCGGTTGCCCGCCAGATCTCGATCGGTCTCGGACCGCCACCGTGCGGCGCCCCCTCCTTTGGGCAGGCCGCTCCCAACCCGGCCCCTCCGCGTGCGGGCCATATGGCCCCCGGCATTAGGGAGCCCTGTCGCTACGGGCGGAGAGGGTCCAGCGCGCACGCTATGCACCATGCTCGCCGATACCAATCTGCCTTTGCGTCGACTGCTCATCGTCAGTCAGCACCCCGCCGCAACCGAGGCCTTGTGCGATCACCTTTCGCGCCACGGCTTTGCGATCGTCGCCCAGGCGACGTCCGCTGAGTCCGCGGCGCGAGATTGCGCTGCCTCCAACCCGGACGTGGTGCTGCTCGATGCGGACGTTCCAGGCGGATGGCGGCCGGTAGTAGCGGCATTGCGCGACTGCATCCCCTCGGAGCGGATCGCCGTGCTCGCCTCCTACTGGCATGCGGACGAGCAGCGCGAGGCGGTCGCCAGCGGGATTGGCGGCACCCTGCTCAAGCACTTGGACGGAAGCGCGCTGGCCCGCCAGTTGCGCGCATTGGGTGAACCGACCATCGTGACGAATTCGCCGACTCCCGAGTTTCCAGGCATCCCGGCCATCATCGACGGCTCGGAGGCCATCGCCCACGTCGAGTCGCGGATCAGCGACGGCGCCTGCGCCTACCCGATCACACCCTCGACGACTATGGCCGCGGTCTATCAGGTCGCAGTGGCCAACGGCACCCCGAACATCTGGGGTACGACTCTGAAGTTCATCGAGCCCGAGTCGGAGCATTCCTCCGCCTCAGCGGCCGAGGGTTTTGCCCTCGCCGGCGGTCGGGTCACGAACTTCACCGCCGGTCAGGGACTCATCCTCATGAAGGAAGTCCTGTACGTCATCGCCGGCAAGCGCCTGCCCGTGGTCTTCCACGTGGGCGCCCGCGCGCTGACCAGCCAGAGTCTGAACATCCATGCTGGCCACGACGACATGATGGGCGTCGCGGACTGCGGTTGGGGCATGTTCTTCTCCCGTAACTGCCAGGAAGCCGCCGACCTGACAGCGATCGCCCGACGCGTTGCCGAGGACGGCGAGACGCCGTGGTTCGTGGCGCAGGACGGGTTCCTGACGACCCACACCATAGAGAACGTCCAGCTGCCCGAGGACGAGTTGCTCAAGCGGTTCGTGGGCGATCCTCGGATCACGGTCCGCGATCTGTTCGATCCCAAGGACGCTCTGATGACCGGCGTCGTCCAGAACCAGGACGCCTACATGAAGGGGCGCATCGCTCAGCGCGCCTGGTACGACCAGCTCGTCGACATCACCGAGCGCGCCATGGCCGAATGGACCGCCCTCACCGGACGCCCGTACGGCCTGATCCAGGCGTACAAGACCGAGGACGCCGACTACGTCATGGTCTCGATGGGTACCATGGCGGACACGGCCCTCGCGGTCGTCGACCACCTCCGCGCCGCCGGCCGCAAGGTCGGCTGCATCACGGTTACCTGCTTCCGTCCGTTCCCCGCCAAGCAACTTGCCAAGGCTCTGGCCAACGCCAAGGTCGTGGCCGTCGTGGAGCGCACGGACGAGCCCGCCGCCGCGGACAACCCGCTGACTCGAGAACTCAAGTCGGCCCTCGCCGATGCGGCGATGGACGGCGCCCGCCTGCCGCGTGTCGTGTCGGCCTCGGCCGGCCTCGGCTCGCGCGACATCCAGCCCGGCGATCTCGCGGCCGTCTTCGACTGGATCGCCGATGAGAAGGCCGTCGCAGCGCGGAAGCACGTCGTGCTCGGCATCCGCCACCCGCTCGCCCTGGCCAAGAGCGACGTCAACATCCGCCCCCGCGGCGCCTACAGCCTGCGCGGCCATTCGGTCGGCGGCTTCGGCTCGGTCACCACGAACAAACTCGTGGCAACCACTGTTGGCCAGCTCTTCAACCTCTACGTGCAGGCCTATCCGCGCTACGGCTCCGAGAAGAAGGGTCTGCCCACGACCTACTTCCTGACCATCGCCGAGGAGCCGATCCGGCTCCACAACGAGCTGACGGAAGTGGACTTCGTGCCGCTCTTCGACACCAACTCGTTCAAGCAGGGCGATCCTCTCGCCGGTCTCGTGAACGGTGGCACGGTCTTCGTGCCAACGCCGCTCACCGATCCGGACGAGATCTGGGCCGCTCTCCCGCCGTCGACCCGGGCAGAAATCCTGGCTCGCAAGATCCGGCTTCTTGCCCTGGACACGGCGGCGCTCGCCATGAAGTACGCACCACGCGCAGACCTCGAGATCCGTATGCAGGGCGTCGCCCTAGTCGGCGTCTTCCTGCGAGTCTCGCCCTTCGCCGAGCGTGCCGGTCTCGACCGGCCCGCCCTCATGGCGGCCGTGCGCGAAAACCTCACTCGCTTCTTCGGGAAGCGCGGCACATCCGTCGTCGACGCCAACCTGGCGGTTATCCAGGGCGCCTACGACGGTGTGATCGACGTCACGGCGTCGATCACTGCCAAAGTTGCCGCTCCTGCAGCGGCGTCGCGATGACCGAACCTCGCACGGTTGGGGATGTCATGACCCCCAACCCGGTCTCGGTCCCAGAGGCGGCCTCCCTCGCGGAAGCCGCCGGCCTGCTCGACAGCAGGCACATCTCCGGCCTGCCCGTCATCGACGCGAGCGGGTGTCTGGTCGGGGTTCTGAGTCAGATCGATCTCGTAAGGGCGCAGGCCAACCCCCAGCTCCACGCGAACTGGCGCGGCCTCGCCGTCGGAGAAATCATGACAAAACCGGCGCTGACAATCCTTTCGACCGCTGGCCTGGACGAGGCCGCGCGGCTGATGGGAGAGCGCCGGGTCCACCGCCTGGTCGTAACGGACAAGGCGGCCACCCCGATCGGCATCATCTCGGCCAGCGACCTCGTCCGGTCCTGGTTGGGATAGAACCCGAAGACTGAGCGAGCGATGACAGAGACGATTGCCACCCACAAGAACGGAAAGGGCCAGCTCGTAGGCTCGCTGGCCAACCTTGCCGCAGGTCCGGGGCTCATTGCCCCGCAGACCTTCGATCCCGATGCGTACATCAAAGACTTCAACACCACGGTCATTGATGCGTACCGGACCGGCGTTGCCGATGTCGAGCTGCCCGCCGACATGGGCGTAGGCCGAAGCATCATCGCCCCCGGAACGGCCGGCGTTCGCGACTTCAGCAGCCTGTCGCCGCTGATCCCGCAGTTCGTGGCGGACCAGTGCGTAGGCTGCATGGCCTGCGTCAGCGCCTGCCCCGACAGCGCCATCTTCGCCACTGCCCAGCCCAAGGCCGCGCTGGCCACGGCGATCGACACGTTCGCCGCCTCCCAGCCGAACCCGGCGCTTGCCGGCGAGACGGCGAAGCAGCATTTCGTGCACACCACCAAGTACGGCGACGTGCCCGCCAAGCGTGGCATCGAAGCCGCGGACTTCGGGCTGTTTATCGATCCCTACCACTGCAAGGGCTGCGCCGAGTGCGTGGACGTCTGCGTGGCTCAGGGCCACAACGCTCTGGTCATGGCGGAGAAGAGCGACTGCGAGTCGAGCGGCGAGTGCACGCTCGATCGCTACCGCCGCGACATCGCCTTCTACAAGAGCCTGCCCCCGACGCCGGTTGAATACCGCAACGAGAAGGCCCTGGCCGACATCATGCTCGGCGAGCACGCCTTCGGCTTCGTGGGCGGCGGCGGCTCGTGCTCAGGCTGCGGCGAAGGCACTGCCGTCCGCATGGTCATGGCCGCGACTCTGCAGGTCCACGGCCCGGAGAGCATGGGCATCGTGGCCGAGACCGGCTGCAATACCGTTTTCGCGAGCACATATCCGTACAACCCGTTCACCGTTCCGTGGACCAACTCGCTCTTCGAGAACGGCCCGGCCGACGCCCTCGGCATTCGGCTGCGCTGGGACCAGTCCGGTCATCCGGAGCGGCGGCTGTGGGTCTTCGGCGGCGACGGCGCCATGTACGACATCGGCTTCCAGTCGCTCTCGCGCCTGGTTGCCTCGGGCATGGACATCAAGGTCCTAGTCCTCGATACCGGCGTCTACTCGAACACGGGTGGTCAGGCCTCCACGGCCTCGTTCACCGCCCAGGTTTCCAAGCTGGCCGCCTACGGCAAGGCCGAGCACGGCAAGCAGGAGAAGCGCAAGGAACTGGGTAGGATCCTGATGGCCCACGGCGATGCGTACATCGCCCAGGTTGCCGCCTGCAACATCAACCACTTCTACAAGGCAGTGATCGAGGCCAACGCCTATCCGGGCCCGGCCGTAGTCATCGCCTACACGCCCTGCATGCCGGAGCACGGCATTGCCGACGACGCGGCCAATCGCCAGGCCAAGCTCGCCGTCGAGTCGCGCGCCTTCCCGCTCTTCACCTACGATCCGCGCCGCGGCGACTCATATGCCGAGCGCCTCTCTCTCCAGGGCAACCCGGCGGTCAAGGAGGACTGGTCGAAGAACCCTGACGGGACCACCTTCGACTTCATCTCCTTCGCCCGCACGGAAGGCCGCTTCGGCCAGCATTTCGACAAGGAAGGCAATCCCTCTCCCGAGCTGCAGGCTTCTCAGGAAGACCGCCTCCATGACTGGCGGATCCTCCAGGAGATGGCCGGCGTGCTGCGGAGTCCGGCCGGCCATTAGCCGCCGCACCGCCACTGGCGGCACGACGGCCTCCACTGGCTCACTCGCCGTCACGAAGAACCGGGGCTCCGCGAGGGGCCCCGGTTCTTGATTTGAGAGCGGCGCGGGCCGCACTCTGAGGTCCTTCATGGACGATACCAACTCACCGGGCAGGCGAGAGACCTTCACCAAGGCGCCCTCCGTCCCGTTCGATCCCACCGCCACGCCGCCGACGCCCGTTCGGGCGGCATTCCCGGGCGAGCAGCCGCCGCCAGGGCTTCGGGTCGAAGACCTCGGGCCCGCGGATGGTGCACAGCCGAACATCCGGCCCGCGGTGCTGGGCGAGCCGTTCGATGATCCCTTCGTGTCGGGCAGCGTCCGCTGCATCGCTTGTGCCCACCGCTGCGTCCTGCGCCCCGGCCGCATCGGCATCTGCGGCGTCCGCCAGAACCGCGGCGGCTCCCTGTATACGCTCGTCTACGGTCAGGTCGTGGCTTCGCGTGCCGAACCGATCGAGAAGAAGCCGTTCTTCCACTTCCTGCCCGGAAGCACGGCCTACTCGGTCGCCACCCAGGGCTGCAACTTCCATTGCGCCTATTGCCAGAACTGGGAGATCTCACAGGCTCATCGCGAACGCGTGGTGCCCGAAAGCCGCTTCGTCCTGCCCGAAACCGCGGTGTCGGAGGCGGTGAGGGCCGGGGTCCGCAGCGTTGCCTACACGTATGTCGAACCGACCGTCTTCATCGAATACGCCCTCGACACGATGGCACGGGCGCATGCCGCCGGCCTGCGCAACGTCTTCGTGACCAACGGCTACGAAAGCCCCGAAGCGCTGGACCTGCTGGGACCTTTGCTCGATGCGGCGAACGTCGATCTCAAGGCCGCGAACGACGGCTTCTATCGGCGCGTCTGCGGTGCCCAGTGGGAGCCGGTGCGCGACACCTTAGTGGCGATCAAGGAGCGCGGCATCTGGCTCGAACTGACGACGCTGATAGTTCCGGGGCTCAACGACGATCGCGGCGAGCTGCGCGCGATGGCCGAGTGGATCGCCGCCGCCGTGGGACCGGAGACGCCCTGGCATCTGACTCGCTTCCAGCCCGCCTACCGACTCCCCGGGCTGGAGCCGACGCCAGCCGCCACGCTCGTGGAAGCGGCCGCCATCGCCCGAGAGGTGGGTCTGCGTCACGTCTACGTGGGCAACGCTCCCGAGGCCGAATGCGCGGTCACGCTGTGTGCCGACTGCGGGGCACGGCTCATCGACCGGGCTGACTTCGCCGTGACGGAGTGGCGCCTGGTTCGCGGCCGCTGCCCGCGCTGCAACCGCTCTCTGGCGGGGGTTGGGTTGGAGGCTGCGCCGGCCGCGGTGTAGGGCGTGGGCCGCTCCGCCATGGCGGCTGCAGACCCCGGCGGTTCCGGTCATCCCCGCCCGAGCCTAGCATGCGGGAGGGCAGGGTTTGGGACCTTCGGCCCGAGCGGCGGGCCGCTCGGCAGGCGGAAGCAAGAGCGATAAGGTGTGAGATAGTGGCGTGCGGCGCGCTGCCTGCGCGCCCTGGTCCAAGACCGCTGGAGGTTCGATCGGATGCACGAGGCAGTCCTGGCGCGAGGTCTGGCGAAGACGTTGAAGATCCGGGGCTTGAGCCTGGCTGACGTGCGTCTGACGGTCCGCGGCGGCCACCGGGACCCCGCCGAGTTCGAGGCGGATCTGCGGATCCACCTGCTCCAGGCGATGCCGGACCAGGCCAAGGCGGTCCCCGGTCTCGAGATCAAGCGCGTCCCGTTCGGCCATCTGTGCCCCGGATGCGGCAATGAATTCGACTCGGCCCAGATTGCGGCGTCGTGCCCACGTTGCCACGCCGAGTCGCTGCCCGAGCTGACTGACGAGCAGGTCGATATCGAACGTCTGGAGCGCTATCGGTGACCTCGGCCGGGCCGGGGGAGCGGGTCGCTCGCGCGCTCGAAGTTCGAGGCTTGGTCCAGGGCGTCGGCTTTCGGCCATTCGTGTGGCGACTCGCGACCGAGCTCGGCCTCGACGGGACCGTCGTCAATCGAGCCGGCCAGGTCGAAATCGAGGTTGCCGGCTCGGCCGAGGCGGTCGAAGAGTTCGCGGGTCGACTTCGAAGCGACGCGCCTCCGCGCGCCAGGGTAGAGGAAGTCGTGGTTCGGGTGTTGGAACGGGCGCCCGCGGCCGAGGCCGGTTTCACGATCGAGGAGAGCGAGGCTGTTGCTTCCACCGAGCGGCTCTTCCCGCCCGATATCGCCACCTGCGACGACTGTCTGCACGAACTGTTCGATCCCGCCGATAGGCGATACCGATACCCCTTCACCAACTGCACCAATTGCGGCCCAAGGGCCACGATCATCGCCGAACTGCCCTACGACCGCGCCCGGACTTCGATGCGGTCGTTCCCGCTCTGCGTCGCGTGCGAGGCCGAGTACCGCGACCCGGCGAACCGACGCTTCCATGCCGAACCGGTCGCATGCCCCGATTGCGGGCCGCAGCTCTCGTATCGGCGGCCCGGCGACGCGGCCCCGGCGGCGCATCGGGAAGCGGCCTTGCAGGCGGCGCTCGCGGATCTGCGCGCCGGGAGGATCGTGGCAGTCAAGGGGCTCGGCGGCTACCACCTCGCCTGCGACGCGACCGATCCGGGGGCCGTGGCGCGGCTGCGCGACCGCAAGCACCGCTGGGCCAAGCCGTTCGCGGTGATGGTCCGGGATGTGGCGGCGGCCCGGGCCCAGGCCGAGATGTCTCCCGAGGAGGAGGCGCTGCTCGCTTCGCCGGCGCGGCCCATCGTGCTCGTGGAGCGTCGGGCCCATGCCGAGCCGGCCGCGCCGCTCACCCAAGGCGCGCCCTCGCTCTGCGATGGCGTCGTCAACTCCGAGCCTGGCCGGTCCGCCGCCTTGAACCGACGCGTGGGCCTATTCCTGCCGTATGCGCCGCTCCACCATCTGCTCGTCGAAGGGCTTGGCCGACCGATCGTGCTGACCAGCGGCAACCTCTCGGACGAGCCGCTGGCCACCGACGACGCCGAAGCGCTGGAGCGCCTGGCGGGGATTGCTGATTCGTTCCTCGCCCACGACCGCGAGATCCGAGCCCGCTACGACGACTCGGTGACGCGGGTCGTGGCCGGACGGGAAAGCCTGATCCGCCGAGCCCGCGGATACGCCCCGGAGCCGCTCCCGCTGCCGATCGCCGCGCCGGAGCGGGACACGATCCTGGCGGTCGGCGCGGAGCTGAAGCACACCTTCGCGCTCGTGCGCGGCGGGCGGGCTCACCTGGCGCCCAACACCGGCGATCTGGAGGACCTGCTCACGTATCGGGCCTTCGAGACGAACCTGGCCCACCTTGAACGGCTGCTGGACGTGGAGCCGGCGTACGTTGCCCACGATCTGCACCCGGCGTACCTCTCGACCCAATATGCGGTGGGCCACTTCCCGGAGAGCCGGCGCATCGGCGTGCAGCATCACCACGCCCACGTGGCGTCGGCCGCGGCCGAAGCGGGGCTCACGGGCCAATTCATCGGTGTCGCCTTCGACGGCCTGGGGATGGGCGACGACGGGACGTTCTGGGGCGGCGAGGTGCTCGTCGCCACTCTCGCCACTTACCGGCGCGTGGCGCGGTTCGGTCGGGCCCGCATGCCCGGCGGCGCGCTCGCGGTCAAGAAGCCGTACCGCATGGCGCTCGGGTACCTGCTCTCGGCCGAAGCCTTCGGGCCGGCGCCAGCCAGGCTCGAAGCCGCCGTCGCCGGGTGGATCGACCCCGAGCTGACGCGCGCCTTCATCGACCGACTGGACCCGCGTGAGGTCGAGGTCGTGCGAGTACAGCTGGCCCGGGGTTTGAACGCGCCCCTCGCTTCTTCGGCCGGTCGCCTGTTCGACGCCGCCGCGAGCCTGCTCGGAATCCGCGACGTGGCCGAGTACGAGGCCCAGGCCGCCGTCGAGCTGGAGCTGCTGGCGGAGGAGGGGAGCGTCCGCCCGCTCCCTTACGAGATCGTTCGGGCAGAGCAGAGCGACGGCACGTCGATCCTCGTCTACGACCCGCGGCCAACCTTGCGGGCCATTCTCGAAGGCCGCGCCGAGGGCGCCACTCCGGAGCACCTTGCGGCGCGCTTCCAGGAGACCGTTGCCGCTGTCACCCGCCAGCTGTGTGGCGACGTTCGAGCGGCCACCGGGCTCGCCACCGTCGCCCTTTCCGGGGGCGTCTTCCAGAACCAGTGGCTGGCCACGGCCCTCGTCCGGCGCCTGACTCGCGACGGATTCGAAGTCCATACCAACGAACAGGTCCCCGCCAACGACGGCGGGATCAGTTACGGTCAGGCGGCGGTTGCGGCCGCGCGTCTGGCCTCGGCGCCACGCGCCGCAGCGTCCTAGCGGCCGCGGTCCGTCGCACGGCGACAAGGAGATCCTCGAATGTGCCTCGGCATCCCAGGCAAGGTGGTTGAGATCAACGACGAAGGTCCGCTGCGCATGGCCCGCGTCGACTTCGGTGGCGTGCGCAAGGAGGCTTGCCTGGCGTACGTGCCCGAGGTCGTGCTGGGCGACTACGTCATCGTCCACGTCGGCTTCGCGATCAGCCAGCTCGACGAAGAAGAGGCGATGAAGACGCTCGAGATCCTGCGCGCGATCGACGCCGAAGGTGTGGCCATGGAGCTCGGCTCGATGGCGGACGACGGGACGGTCGAGGCTTCGGGCGCCGCAGTTCCGGGCGCCCCAACGCCGGGCGCCGCGGCGCCGCCAGCGGCAGGCGCGTCGGCGTGAAGTACATCGACGAGTACCGCGCCGCGCCGCTCGCCCGCAAGCTCCTGGACGAGATCCACCGCACCACGACCAAACCATGGGCGCTGATGGAGATCTGCGGCGGACAGACCCACACGCTGGTGAAGCAGGGGATCGATGAGGCCCTGCCGGCCGGAGTGCGGATGATCCACGGCCCCGGCTGCCCGGTTTGCGTAACGCCGCTCGAGCAGATCGACAAGGCGCTCGCGATCGCCGCGCGGCCCGACGTCATCTTCACGAGCTACGGCGACATGCTGCGCGTGCCCGGCTCCACAACCGACCTGCTGTCGCTCAAAGCCCGTGGCGCAGATGTGCGGATCGTTTACTCGCCGCTCGACGCCGTCCGGATCGCGGCCGCCAATCCCGATCGGCAGGTCGTCTTCTTCGCCATCGGCTTCGAAACGACCGCGCCGGCAAACGCGATGGCAGTCGCGCAGGCAGCCCGCCTGGGCCTCGACAACTTCACGGTGCTGGTGTCGCATGTCCTCGTGCCGCCGGCGATGGAAGCGATTCTCCAGTCGCCGACTTGCCAGGTCCAGGCGTTCCTGGCGGCCGGACATGTCTGCGCGGTCATGGGCTGGACCGAATACGAGCCGATCGCCGAGCGTTACCACGTTCCGATCGTCGTCACCGGTTTCGAGCCGCTCGATCTGCTCGAAGGGATACTGATGGCGATCCGCCAGCTCGAGTCGGGCCGGGCCGTCGTCGAGAACCAGTACGCCCGAGCGGTCAAGCGCGAAGGCAACCGCGCGGCCCAGGAAACGGTCTTCCGCGTGTTCGACGTCGGCGACCGCAAGTGGCGTGGCATCGGCATGATTCCGGCGTCCGGATATCACCTGCGGCCGGCGTTCGCGCGGTTCGACGCCGAGGCGCGCTTCGACGTGGGGACGATCCACACATCGGAGCATCCGGCCTGCATCGCCGGCCAGATCCTGCAAGGGACGAAGACGCCGCTGGATTGCACGGCCTACGGCGTGCTGTGCTCGCCGCAGAAGCCGCTCGGGGCGCCGATGGTCTCAAGCGAGGGCGTTTGCTCGGCCTACCACGCCGCGGGGCGAGGAATTGCCAATCCCCTGGCGGTGCCGCTCTACGAGTTGGCGCGGAGAGAACCATGACAACAGAGCGCCGTCTGCCGGCAGTCGATCCGTTCGCCGCACCGGCCGCCGCGCCGGCCGCTGCGCCGAACCCGGCGAACCTGGTCTGTCCGGTCCCGATCCCCGAACGGGCCCGCGTCCTGCTCGGCCACGGCTCCGGCGGCCAGCTCTCGGCCGCCTTGATGCGCGACGTCATCGTCCCGGCGCTTGCGTCGGCCGCGCCAGGCGGTCCGCTCAACGACGCGGCGGTCGTGGAGGTGGCCGGCCAGCGGCTCGCCTTTACGACCGATTCGTTCGTTGTAAGCCCGCTCGAATTCCCCGGCGGCGACATCGGCGAGCTCGCCGTCAACGGCACGGTCAACGACCTGGCGATGATGGGTGCGCAACCGGTCGCGCTGTCGCTGGCCTACGTCATCGAAGAAGGCCTGCCCATCGAAGATCTGCGCCGTGTTACCGAGTCGGTTGCCCGGGCGGCCGATCGGGCAGGCGTTCGGATCGTCACCGGAGACACGAAGGTTGTCGGTCGCGGAGCAGCCGACGGGATATTCGTCAACACCGCAGGCATCGGGTTGGTAGCGCCTGGCGTTTCGGTCGGAGCCGACCGCGCCCAGGTCGGCGACGCAGTCATCCTCTCGGGCCCGATCGGCCTGCACGGCATCGCCATCATGAGCGTCCGCGAGGGCCTGGATTTCGAGGTCGAGATCGCCTCCGATACGCAGCCGCTCAACGCCCTGGTGGCCGCGATCGTCACCGCGTACCCACAAGTGCACGTTCTGCGCGACCCGACGCGCGGCGGCCTTGCCTCCGCCCTCAACGAGATCGCCGCGGCCTCCGGCGTTGGCATCGAACTGCACGAAGAGGCGATCCCGATCCCGGGCCCGGTGCACGCCGCGTGCGAGATGCTCGGCCTGGACCCGCTCCACGTTGCCAACGAAGGCAAGCTCGTGGCGATCGTGCCCGCCTCCGCGGCCGAGGTTGTTCTGGCGGCCATGCACGCCGTCCCGGCGGGCGCAGGCGCGGTCGAAATCGGCCGTGTGGTCGCCGATCATCCGTCGATGGTCACGCTGCGGACCATCGTCGGCTCGCAGCGGATCGTCGACATGCTCGTCGGAGAACAGCTGCCCCGCATCTGCTAGCGGCGGGCGCCGACGCGGTCCGACCCAGGCCGAGTTCGCGTTCTTTCGGCGGAGTCGCTCGTCAGTGCGGCCGTGCCGAACGGTCGCGTCTAGCGGCCGGCTCCGGCCCGGCGCCGACGCCGTGCCTGCGCGCATGGCATGCTGAAGCGGCACGCCGCGCCGGTTGCGCGGCGGCTCAGCGGAGGCGGCCGTGCTCTCCCCGGAACCGCGCCATCAACTGGAAGTCGACGTCGAGCGAGCCGACGTGATCCTTTCGGAGGGCGCAGCCCGGCTCATCGACGTACGAGAGGAGTGGGAGTTCCATCGTCGCCGGGTTCCGGGTGCGACGCTCGTTCCGCTGGCCCTATTGCCCTCGCGCGTCGACGAATTGCCTCGAGACGTGCGCATCCTCGTGATCTGCGAGCACGGTAGTCGCAGCCTGGCTGCCGCCGAATTCCTCCGCGGCCGGGGCTTCGATGCCGTATCAGTTGCGGGCGGCACCGCCGCCTGGGCTCGCGCCGGCAAGCCCCTCGACCAGGGCTAGGGACGTGGTCTCCGACTCACGACGCATCGAATGGGACAAGCGGCATGCCGCCGGGGATTTGGAAGGGATCGGGCCGAATCCGACGCTTGTCGGCGCTGTCTCGGGCCTGGCGGGTGGTCGAGCTATCGAGCTGGCCGCCGGCAGCGGCACGAACGCCGTTTGGCTGGCGAGCCAGAGCTGGCGAGTCACGGCCGTGGACTGGTCGCCGGCGGGTCTCGCTAACGGCCGCGCCAGGGCCGAGGCGGCCGGCGTAGAGGTGGAATGGCTGGAACGCGATCTGCTCGCGTGGACGCCGCCAGCGCGGGCCTTCGACCTGGCGGTCATCGTGTACCTCCATCTTCCGCAGGCGGAACGGCGACGCGTATACGGTGGCGCTGCGGCGGCGGTCGTGCCGGGCGGGCATTTGGTCATCGTCGGCCACGACCGATTGAACGCTACTGAAGGGGAAGGCGGCCCGCCCGATGCGGAGCGCCTGTTCACCGCCGCGGAAATCGGCCGCGAGTTGACCGCCCAAGACCCGGGCCTCACGATTGAGCGAGGCGAGGTGGTTCGACGCGTGCCGCCTCCCGGCCGCGCGCCGATCGACGCCCTTCTGGTCCTCATTCGGCGCGAATAGCGTGAGGAGGAAGTTGTGGCGTCGCGGTCGCTCCCGGATCTCGGGCCGCGTGGCGAGGGCTGGGTTGTTGCCCAATTCGCCCTCTTCGGGCTCATAGCCGTAACCGGCACATCAGGGCCGGCCTGGAGCGGCCCCGCACGTGTCGTTGGACTGCTGTTGGGCGCCGCGCTGATTGCCGGCGGTGGAGCGCTCGTGATCCGTGGCGCCCTCGATCTGCGCGAGAATCTGACCGCGTTTCCCAGACCGCTGCCAGAGGCCAGGCTGGTGGACACGGGCTCGTACGGCCTGGTGCGCCACCCGATCTATGGCGGACTGGTCGTCGTCACGGCCGGCTGGGGGCTGGCGACAGCCTCGCCAGTTGCGCTTGCAGGTGCCGCCCTGCTGTTCGTCTTCTTCGACCTCAAGGCCAGGCGCGAGGAGCGCTGGCTCGCCGAGCGATTCGAGGGCTATGCGGCCTACCGGAGTCGGACCCGCAAACTCCTACCTTGGGTCTACTGAGCGCTCGCTCCCGGCTTCGCCTCCTAGCTGTTGAACCGGCCCCAAGGCGAGCGATAGCCCGGTAGACGCAGTCACCGGTCAGCTGGGGTTCTCCCCGATGTATGGCGTCTTCACGTTGAGCGGCGTGAAGTCCTTGTGGCCAAGCATCGATGCGAGTTGGTCCGGGTTGACGCCGATCCAGTGTCCGCCCCGGCCTGGCACGACGACACCTGCCTGCGAACTGGGGATCGGAGTGGCAGTCTGGGTCGGGCCGCTGCCCGCGCCGGAGATCGCGCCAATGATGAAATCGCTGCCGATCACCACGACTGCGATCAGGATGAGGATGACGACGAGCAGGCCGATCCTGGCGGGCGTCCCCGACGGCTGGGCGGGGTCTGAGCTGGCCGGCCCGCGCGCCTGAGCCGGTCCGGATCGGGTGGTGTTCGGATTGGCCGGCCGGCCCACCGGCTGGCGACGCTTCTCGCTCACGATGCCTCTATCTCGCTCTTCGATTCCAGGACTCTAGCGCGCTAGCGGTTCCCCGGCACGAGTCGATCCGGCGGTGTGCAGCATACAAAGATGCGGCGCCTAGTCGTACTCCTGACCCGCCGGCCCGGTCAATCCCACCTTGGGCCGCTCCGCATCCGAGCGCCCGGGGCCGTCCGACCTACAATCGTCAAATGAGCGCCACCGACAGCACTCCCTCCGGCGAGGCCACCGGGCGCGTCTTCCAGCGGGTCATCGGCCGCGAGCTTCCAGTTGCGATCAGAGCCGAGGGCTGCACGATCTGGGATGCCGCCGGGCGCGCCTATCTCGACGCCGCGGGCGGCGCGATCGTCGTCAACGTGGGCCACGGACGCCAGTCGGTCGTTGATGCGATGGAGCGCCAGGCGCGAGCCTTCACCTACGTCCACGGAACGACATTCACGACCGAACCGCTCGAGGCGTACGCCCGGGCGGTCGGGCGCTATCTGCCGGTCGACGACCCGGCGATCTATCCCGTCAGCGGCGGCTCCGAGGCGATCGAGAGTTGCCTCAAACTGGTCCGCTCCTATCATCTGGCCCGGCGCGAGCCAGACCGCACAGTCGTGATCGCCCGGTGGGGGAGTTACCATGGCAACTCGCTGGGCGCGCTTGACCTTTCGGGCCGCGAGCCGCTGCGCCGCCCGTACGAGCCGTGGCTGGGGCGCTTCCGCCACGTCAGCGCCGCGTATCCATATCGCGCGGGAGAGACCGCCGCGCACGCCCTGGGCGATACCGGCGCTCTCGTGGCGGAGCTAGAGGCGGCCATCGCCGCAGCGGGGCAGGGGAGAGTTGCTGCCTTCGTGGCTGAGCCGATCGTCGGTGCCACTCTCGGCGCCGTGGCCCCGCCGGACGGATACTGGCCGGCGATCGCGGACGTCTGCCGTCGCCACGGCGTGCTGCTCGTCGCCGACGAAGTGATGACCGGCTTTGGGCGCACCGGGCGCTGGTTCGGGCTGGACCATTGGGGCGTCCGGGCGGATGTGATGGCGGCCGCGAAGGGTGTCGCCGGCGGCTACTTCCCGCTCGGCCTGGCGGTCGCGAGCGGGACCGTCTACGAAACGATCGCCGCGGGCGGCGGCTTCGTCCACGGGTTCACGTACAGCCACTCCCCGGTGGGCGCGGCGGTGGCCGCCGAGGTGCTCCGGATCATCGAGACGGAAGACCTCGTCCAGGCCAGCGCCACCAAGGGCGAGCGGCTCCTGGCCCTCGTCGGCGACCGGCTGGCCGGCCACCCCAATGTCGGCGAAGTGCGGGGCCGCGGGTTACTCGTTGGCGTGGAGCTGGTCGCCGACCGAGCCACTCGGCGCTCGTTCCCGCGCTCGGCCCGGCTGATCGAGAAGGTCATGGATCACGCCCGCGACGCCGGCCTGCTGATCTATCACGGCACCGGCAACGCGGACGGCACGAACGGCGACACTGTCCTGCTGGGGCCGCCGTTCGTGGTCAGTTATGACGAGTTGGTGGCGATCGCCGACCGGTTGGCCGACGCGGTTGAACGCGCTGTCGCGGGCGCTACCGCCTGACCTGCCGTTTGGGTTGCGTTCGGCCCGCTGCCGGCTCGGATGCCAGGCTTCACGAGGCCTGACCGACTCGTCGGAGGAGCGGTCTGCCCACGCCCCACCCACATAGGTCACGATCCCTAAGCTGTCCGACGCAGCCCACAATCGCCAATGTGAGTGATGGCAACAATGGCGCCCAAGACTAGTCTTTGGCAATGGTCGCGACCTTCCACGAACCCGCCATGTCAAGGCGCGTTTTGAGTTCCCGCGGCAGGCGCCGCTGGTCTGCCGCTCGAGTCGTACGGCTGGCTGTGCTCGCGGCGTGGCCGGCCGTCCTGGCCCTGGGATTCCTGGCCATGGTGGACGCCTTCGACTCGGGTGCAGTTCTCGGCGTGGTGGCCTGGATGGCCGGATCGAGCCTGGCCGTGGCGACGATCGTGCTCGGCCTGCACGACCTTCGAGCGGCCGATGCACGGTCCGCCGCCGTCCCCGAGCGTGCCATCGCCGCTGAAACCGCTGAGCGCATGTTGCTCGGCAGCGACCGCGTGCAGCAGCAGCTGATCCGCGTCACCAAGCTCGGGGCCATCGGTGAGCTCGCCGCGGCCGTCGCTCATGAGGTGAACAACCCGCTTACCGGGATTATGGGCTTCTCGGAGTTGCTGATGACCGAGCTGCCGGTCGGCGACGCTCGCCACACCGAGGCCGCGATCATCAATGCCGAGGCGGTGCGCGCTCGGGCCATCATCCGCTCGCTGCTTGAGTTCGCGCGGCCGCAACCGCCACAGCGCGTCAGCACCGATCTCAACGAACTTGCGCGCTCGACGGTCGAACTGGTCCGCTTCCGGGCGAGCGAGGCGAGTGTCAAGATATCGGAGGAGTACGCCGACCTGCCCAGCCTCGAGATCGACCCGGGCGCATTCAGGCAAGTGATGCTGAACCTGCTCAATAACGCACTGGACGCGATGCGCCGCGGAGGCGAGCTGCATGTCACCACCAGGAGCGTCGGCGATCGGATCGGCCTTGTCGTCGCCGATACTGGGGTGGGCATGGACGCGGGGACGAGGGTTCACATCTTCGAGCCGTTCTTCTCGCCGCGAGCGGGACGCGACGGTGGCACCGGCCTCGGTCTCGCCGTCAGCCTGCAGATCGTTGAGGGTCATGGCGGTTCGATTGAGGTCGTAAGCGAGCCGGGCCGTGGCGCCGTCTTCACCGTCTGGCTGCCGACTGCGTCGCAGGAGGCTGACGACCCGGTCGGCCGCCGACGAGGTGCGGCGGCATGACCTGGGATTTGCGACCGCCGCACTCCGGCAACGCCCGTCCACGGGTCCTGTGCGTGGACGACGAGCCGGTGATTCTTCAGATCGAGCGCCGGCTGCTGGAGGTCCAGGGTTTCGAACCGATCGTCTGCGGCGACCCGGTGGCGGCGATCGCCCTCTTCGACCAGGCATCCTTCGATGTCGTCATAACGGATCTCCAGATGCCGGGCATGGACGGATTGTCCCTGATGAAGGCGCTCCGGGAACGTCAACCGGAACTGCCCGTGGTCGTGGTCACTGGTCACGGGACAGCGGATACGGCGATCCAGGCCCTCCGCGAAGGCGCGACCGGGATGCTGGTCAAACCCTTCACCGGCCAGGAACTGCTCGGCGAGGTGCGCCGCGCCCTGGTGTCGTCGCAGATGCGTTACGAGGCGTTGCAGTATCGGTACCTGAGCCCGGTCCTGGATTCGATCGCGCTGACTCTCTCGACGGCGATCGAAGCCCGCAACCTCGAGACTGGCGAGCACTGCCGCCAGCTGGGCGTGCTCTCGGAGCGAATGGCCGCGATCCTCGGGCAGGACGAGCACAAGCGCATGACGATCCGGATCGGCGGCTACCTGCACGACATCGGCAAGATCGGCATCGCCGACGCGATCCTTCTCAAGCCGGGTCGTTTGACTGACGAAGAAATGGCCGAGATGCGGCGCCACTCGGAAATCGGCGCGGCCATTCTCGAGGTTCACGAGGCGATGCGCGACATCGCCCAAATCGTGCGCCACCACCACGAGCGCTGGGACGGGATGGGTTACCCGGACCGCCTGAGTGGAGACTCGATCCCCCTGGGGGGTCGCATCATCGCCGTGGCCGACGCTTTCAGCGCCATGACGAGCGACCGGATCTATCGCCCTGCGCTGCCGATCGACCAGGCCTGGGCCGAGCTTCGGGCCCATAGTGGCACGCAGTTCGATCCGGAGATCGTGGCGGCCTTCGAGCTGATCGTCGACGACGAGGGCCGCATCCGGACTCTCGACGGGTCGGTCGAACAGGAGCTGAGTGCGCACGTCGCGGGTCCGACGGTCGCCTCGGAGGGGCCGCGTTCAGCGGCGGCGCCGGTGCCGGTGCTCCAGCCGGTGGCGGTCCCGTTCAAAAGTGAGGTCGAAACCTACCCTGTGACTCCGCCGGGCGACGTCTCCGCCGTCGCGACCAGCGTTGAGGGCTGCCAGAAGGCAGCGCCGGCTGACGGGTCGACATCGGCGAAGAATTCGCCAAACCACCGCCAGGTGGCCTGAGCCGCGCCGATCCCTGTCCGCTGGCCATCTAGTTCAGCTGACGCGCGACGGCCAGGGCGTAGGTGTTGATCGAGTCGGACGAGACCAGGCTGCCGTATATGCCCCACGGCGGGTTGCCTGACGACACCGACTCGGTCTGATCGCAATTCGGAACGGGGCCATATAGGACCTTGACCTGCAGCCTTTTGCCTGTGGATGCGACGAAGACCGTGAGCGCGACGGAGTGTCTGTATTTCACGACGGTTCCGATCTTGCCATCGCTGGCGCGTTTGTAGAGGCCGCATGACCCGGCGCTCTTGACCTTGTCCGGTGCGACGCAGATCACGAGTTCCAGCGGGGTGGTCCAGGTGCGGTTGAGGAACCTGGCGTTGATGTCGTAGGTCATAGCCAGGGTTGGCTGCGTGGTGGGCGTGCCGGCGTCCACCACCACAACCGGGTGGTTACGCCCTTTCGTGTACGGCCCCGCCCCGCTCGCGGGCTGTGCCGGTCCATCGGCGCAGATCGACATCAGGTCGACGGAGCTTGGGCCGGAGACCGTGGGCACGGTGGTGACCGACGGCGTCCTGGTCGGCAGCGATAGTGTTCGATCCGGGCCGCCGGAAGACGGCGGCCTGTCGCCCGCTGTCGGTACCTGCGTCGAGGTGGCGCCCGGCGTCTGCGGGGACGACCCACACCCGGCCGCGACCATGAGGACGGCAAGAGCCAGCGACGCCGCGGCCAAGCGCCAGACTCCTGGCGAGAAGCGGGACATTTGAGCTCCCCTGCGATCGCTACTGCGGGGCCCGGCACGGCGATGACGAGACGGGAAGGAACTGGCGGCGTGCGCCGATTATAGGAATAGCCCCGGCTCGATGGACCGTACCGTTGCCGGCCGAAGGCGCTTCTCCGGGCCTATCCGAAATAGGAACGACCGCTCCGGCTGAGAATCCAGACCCCGAGGAGCACCAGCAGCAGAGGGCCGACCAGGCGCTCCACGTCCAGGTTGTAGTAGTTGGAGGCGATGTCGCTGCCGCCCCACAACGCGCACACGGCGCCGATGACCGCCGTCCATCGCCAGCCCCTCCCGGTCGAGGCGCGGATGGGGACCAGCGCCAGCACGCCGATGCCCAGGAACAGCGTCCCCCAGCCGCTGCCCGAGATGTATCCGGCCTCGGTGAGCATGTTGGCCAAGGACAAAGCTGCGATGAAGAGGCCCACGTACAGGCCAACGTCGTTGTGGTCCCTCAGCCCGACGGCCACGAAGATGAGACCGAGGACGAGGAAGAAGGCCGATGCCCCGATTTGCGCTCCGCTGACCAGCTGGCCGGCTTCGAGCAGCAGGCCAACGACGATCAGGAAGACGCCGACGAACGGGAGGGCGCTGCTGCGGCCCACTCGACCGGTTTCGAATCCCCAACTGTTGACGCGGACTGCCTTGGGCTGCCGATCATTGTTGTTCATGAGGCGAGATTATCAGTCCTCGACGCCGACTGCGACGCGGCGCTGCCAAGCGGCCCTGTGGTCACGGCAGGTCGAGCACGGCCTCGACGGTGAGGGCGACATTCCCGGCGAGCGCCCGCGAAATCGGACAGCTGGCTTTGGCCTGTTCTGCCGCTGCGGCGAACTGCTCGGCATCGAGCCCCTGCACGCGGCCGTGGACCGTCAGTTTGCTTGAAACGACCGTCCAATTGCCGTCGATCTGGTCGAAGGTGACCTGCGAGGTGACCTCGAGGCGCTGCGGTGGGTTGCCCGCTCTCGCTAGGGAGCCGGAGAGGGCCATCGAGAAGCAGCTCGCGTGGGCTGCGGCGAGCAGCTCTTCGGGGCTCGTTCTCCCGTCTGGTTGCTCGCTCCGCGAAGCCCATGTCACGGGCAGCGAGACGAAAGCGGCGCTGGAAACGGCGCTAACTCGGCCGGCTCCGGAAGCCAGATCACCCTCCCAGGTCACAGTGGCGCGACGAAGGGCGGCCATCACTCAACTCCTTTGCTTGGCGGCGTGTCTGATGCGCGCATCTTCTCACGGACGTGCGCGGCGGCCAGCCGCGCCGGATGCTCGAAACGGCGCCACCTCCCGCCGAATGGGCACCTCACGAGCCAGTGAGCGGAAGAGCGCGCTATCAGCCGCTGCCGGTGGCGGCACCAGGTATCCCGCGGCCCCGAAATGCATATAGGCGCGCAGCCCGTCGGCCAACGCGGGAACGAGCCCGGGCTCCGCGAGTGGGTCGAATCCGGGCTCCCAGTCGAGCCCCAGAAGCCGGACCGCGGAACTGGCCCTGTCGATCCGGGGTTCGACTCGCCCGACCAGCCGATCGCCGAAGAGAATCGGCAGCACGTAGTAGCCCCAGCGGCGCTTCGGAGCCGGCATGTATACCTCCCAGCGATATTCGAAGCCGTAGAGCGGCTCGAGTGCTGCGCGATCCCACAACAGCGGGTCGAGCGGCGCGATGAAGCTGCAGCCCGGCGCAGCATCGCCGGGGCGGGTGGCCGCTCCGACGGATTCGGAGGCTACCTCGCGCTCGGCCTGGGCCAGGAGTGGCAGTTCGTCACCGACGATATAGCGCTCGCCGCGCATCCCCTCGACCGCCACGGCCACGAGCTCGCCGCGGTCGAGGAGGTCGCGCCGCATCGCCGCCCGATCCTCGGCCTTGCCCGTACCCGGCCACAATTCGCTGCTGCCGCCGGCGCCCAGCAGGCCGTGGCCTCGGTATCGCGACAACACCTTGTGGCGCATCTGCTCACGCTCGGGGATTCGCGTCTCGAGAAGGTCTGGCGGGAAGAGGCGCTCAGTGAGGTCGTAGTAGCGGCGATTGCCGTCGCGCCGCGCCAGGTTCAGTCTGCCGCACACGTTGAGTGCGTCGAGCACGGCCCGGACGGCGCTGGTGGGTCCCCACCACCAATCGATGGCCGCCTCTCGCTCGAAGTCGCCCGAGCACTTCGGCCCCTCGGCCGTTATGGCCGCCAGCACCTTCTCGGTCAGCGCCGACTGTTCGCGCACGACCCGCCCGGCCCTGCCTTCGACGCTGTTCTGCCACGCAATCCGGTAATAGGGGAGTTCGCGCGTCGGCAGCAGGTTGAGGGCCTTGTTGTAGGCCTCGAACAGCTGGCGCCGGCCGTACAGGAGCTCGTCGGTGAGTTCGCGGCGATAACCGGCGACGCGAGCTTGCAGAACAAGGTCGTGGTTGCGGCCGGCCACTTCCAGGGGGTCGAACTGGAGCGACCCGAGCCGGTCCACCACGGCCATCACGCTCTCCGGAGCCGCCGGAAGCGCCCGCGGCGGCGCCAGCAGGTGTCGAAGCGCGAGAAAGCGTCGTGCCACGGGCAGGCTGATCTCGTCGTCCACGGCCATATTGTCGGCGACAGCCGCCCGGATGGCTTGCGGCGTCTAGCGCCGGGAGGGCTTCGCCTTTGGCTTGGGTCGCGCCGGCCCAAGATCACCGTGGCCCGGCTTGGCGCGCAATAGGACGAGCGAACGCGGTCCCAAGGTGATCGTGGCGCCGGCCGCGCCCGCGACTCCCCCTTCGCTCCCGAACACGCCGCTGAAGGTGTCCAGCTCGAACTCCCACTTTCGCGGCGATCCGACATCCGGCAGTGTGAAAGTCAGCGGCTCCCACCAGCCGTTGATGGCCAGGAGCAGGTCGTCGTCCAGCATCGGCCGACCTCGATCATCGCGATCCGCGTCGCGAACGCCGTCGAAGTAAGCCACGACGCTGAGCGTCCAGCCGGCCTGCCAATCCGAGTCCGTCATGATCGACCCGGCCGGAGTGAACCAAACGATCTCTTCCTTCCTCGCACCCGTCACGAAGCGTCGGCGCCGCAGCACGTGATGGCGCCGCCTGAGTGCCGTGAGTTGCGTGACGAACTCCAGCATCGCCGCGTCGGGCGACGCCCAGTCGAACCAGGACAGCTCGTTGTCCTGGCAGTAGGCGTTGTTGTTGCCCTGCTGCGTCCTCCCTATCTCGTCGCCGCCGAGCACCATGGGGACCCCCAGGCTGAGCAGCAGGGTGGCGAGTATCGCTCGCGACTGGCGCGCCCGGAGTTCGACCACGGTCGCGTCCTGAGTTGGACCCTCGACGCCGCAATTCCAGGAGCGGTTGTCGTCGGTGCCGTCGGCGTTCGCTTCCCCGTTGGCTTCGTTGCGCTTGCGTTCGTACGAGACCAGGTCGCGCAGGGTGAAGCCGTCGTGGCAGGTAACGAAGTTGACGGACGCGTTCGGTCGGCGGTGAGAAGACCCGTACAGATCCGAAGAGCCGGTCAGTCGCGTTGCCAGATCCGGCAAGGTGCTGGCCTGTCCGCGCCAGAAGTCGCGGACCGTGTCGCGGTATCTGCCGTTCCACTCGCTCCACGAGTCGGGGAAGCGGCCGAGGTCGTAGCTGTCCGGCTGGCCGACGTCCCATGGCTCGGCGATCAGCTTCACCCGCGACACTACCGGGTCCTGCGAGACGAGGTCGAAGAAGGCCGCCACCTTCTCGAAGGGGCCGTGCTCGCGCGCCAGCGTCACCGCCAGGTCGAAACGGAAGCCGTCGACGTGCATCTCGTTGACCCAGTAGCGGAGCGAATCCATGATCAGTCGCAGGCCGAACGGGCCGTCGGCATTCAGGCTGTTGCCCGCGCCGGTGGTGTCGTAGTAGTAGCGAGGGTCGTTCGCCACCAGTCGGTAGTAGCCCGGGTTGTCGAAACCGCGCAGCGACAGGGTAGGGCCGAGGTGGTCTCCTTCCGCTGTGTGGTTGAAGACGACGTCGAGAATGACCTCGATCCCGGCTGCGTGGAGAGCCTTCACCATGGCCTTGAATTCGGACACCTGGCCGCCGGCCTGCCCTGCTCGAGCAGCCGCCGAATAGCCCGCATGCGGAGCGAAGTAGCCCAGGGTGTTGTAGCCCCAGTAGTTGGCGAGGCCCTTCGACCGCAGTGGCCCTTCGTCGAGGTGGTGGTGGACTGGCAGCAGCTCTACCGCCGTGACGCCCAGCTTGCGGAGATGGTCGAGAGCTGGTGCCGAGGCGAGGCCCGCATACGTGCCACGGATCTCCACTGGGACTCCGGGATGGCGCATCGTGAAACCTTTGACGTGAGTCTCGTACACGACCGTGTCGGGGTACGGGATAGCCGGCGGTCTGTCGTCGCCCCACGCGAATGCGTCCGCCACGACCAGGCTGCGCGGCACGACTGGCGCCGAGTCCAGTTCGCTGTACGAGTCGGGACTGCCGGGCACGTAGCCGAAGACCGCGTCTCCCCAGGCGACGTCACCTTCGATCGCGTGAGCGTATGGGTCGAGCAGGAGCTTATTGGGGTTGCAGCGCAGCCCCCGCTCAGGGTCAAAGGGCCCAGACACGCGGTAGCCGTACCGTTGGCCGGCCGCGACTCCGGGAACGAAACCGTGCCATATGGCGCCGTCCTCCTCCTGCAGCGGGACCTGCCGCTCGGCGCCCGACTCGTCGAAGAGGCATAGGACTACGCCATCGGCGATCTCCGAAGCCACGGCGAAGTTGGTGCCGCTTTCCGAAGGCGAGGCGCCCAGCGGGAACGGTCGGCCCGGCCACAACTCCATTTGGGGTGACCCCCTGTCTATCTGCGGAACGACTGGCAATGGCAGCCTGCCACAGCCCGCGCCGGCGGTCCAGCGCGGCTAGCGACTGCCCTGCACCGAAGACGCGTCACCGGCGTTCACACTGCCCCGCGCGTCGCCGTCGCCCTTCCAGAGATGGCAGATTCTCCCTCCAAGGGACTCATCACAGCATCGACTGCGGCCAGGAGTGTCTCTGGGGAGAATGGCTTGGCCAGCATTGGGTCCTCCTGACGGTCGCTGTCGACGATCTCTTGAGCGTAGCCAGAGGCGAGGAGGACGCGAAGTTCGGGGTGCGAGATGCGCAGCCGGCGGGCCAGTTCCGGACCGCGCATGCCAGGCATGACCACGTCCGTAAGCAGTAAGTCGAACGGTTCGGGTCCGGTTTCGGCGGCGATGATGGCCTCGCCCGGGTCGGCTGCCGCCGTGACCTCGAAGCCGGCTCGGACAAGGACGCGATGGGCGATCTCGAGCAGGACTGGCTCATCTTCGACGAGCAGGATCCGGCCTGCCCGCCGCCCGACGGGACGTGGCGCCTCCTCGCGGACCACGGTCTCGCGCGCGACGCTCGGGAAGTAGAGGCGGAACGTAGTCCCACGGCCTGGCACCGAATCGACCAGGACCGAGCCGTCGGACTGCTTGATGATGCCGTAGGTCGTAGCCAGCCCCAGGCCCGTGCCCCGGCCCTGGCCCTTGGTCGTGAAGAACGGTTCGAAGATGTGATCGCGCGTCTCCGCGTCCATGCCCATGCCGGTGTCGGTCACGGTGATGACGGCATACTCGCCCGGGATCAGCGTCCGCGGCCGCGAACGCGTCCCAGGCGTGTATTTGTGGTGAGCCGTGGTTATCGTCAGCTGACCCCCAGAAGGCATCGCATCGCGGCCGTTGAGAGCCAGATTGAGGATGACCTGTTCGAGCTGCGTGCGGTCCGCCTTCAGACATCCGGCCGCCTCGTCGAGGGAGATCTTGAGTTCGATCTGTTCCCCGATCAGGCGGCGCAGCATCGACTCGATCCCGCCGACTACATCGTTGATGTCCACGACCTGGGGCTGGAGAATCTGCCGCCGGCTGAAGGCCAGCAGTTGCTGGGTCAGACCCGCGGCGCGCTCGGCAGCGTCGCGAATGCCGACTACATACTGGCTGACATCTGCGCCGGCGGGCTCGTCGAGAGAGAGGTCGGCGAACCCGATGACGGCGGTCAGGATGTTGTTGAAGTCGTGGGCGATGCCGCCTGCCAGGCGGCCCACGGATTCGAGCTTTCGAGCCTCGAAGAGCTGGGCCTCGAGGAGTTCGACCTCGCTGGTGTCCTCCATCAGTGCGATTGCGCCCCGGACCTTGCCGAGTTCGTCCCGGATTGGAGCGAAGTGGGCTCTGACCTTGATGGCGGGGCCGTCTTTGGTCTGGCACGTCAGCTCCTGGATGGCCAGTGACTCGCCCGCGAGGACCCGGGGGATCAACGTCCGGGTCGAGTCCTGGTTCTCGCTCGGAATGATCGGCAGCTTCTTGCCCAGCGTCTCGTCGACCGCATAGCCGTAGAGTTGCTCCGCGGCGCGGCTCCAGAACAGGACGTTGCGTTGCCGGTCTACCACCACGATCGGCAGCGGGGAGGAATCGAGGACGGCGCGCAGCGTCTCGGATGTTTCTCGAAGCGCTCCTTCGAGCGTCAGGCGTTTCTGCATTTCCGCGTCCTGCTCGCCGATGAGGTCGGCCATCGTGGCGATTACGAGGGCGACCATGGCCACGCCTCCCACGCAGATCGCCGCGAAGTCGATCCTGCCCGCTATGCCCTGGATCATCAGTACCGTGGGGGCGACCAGGGCGGCCATCATCAGGGCGGCCAGGCGCCGGGGAGTGATGCGGTGCTCTCTGGCCTCGCTAGGTCGCACGGGCAGGCCGATCGACGGATGAAGGGCGGCGGCGCCCCATAGGGCGTACTGAATCATGTAGACATGCTGGCTGAGCGTCCCCAGGTGCGAGATCACCGGGCCGGTAGAGAGTCCATCGCCGACCAGGAGCGCCACGGCGCTGGCGCCGAACAACCGGAATGCGGGAGTGCACGAAGCGGGGTCGAGGACCAGGCACGCGAGCGTGCTGGCGAGGGCTACTTCGGCCGCGAGGTAGGTCACGGACATGGCTTGACCGAGCCATCCCCCGTCGGGCGAGCCGAATATCCGGTCTGCGAAGGTGGCCCACGCCACCAGCGCGAGGCCGACGGTTACAAGGCCGACGTCCAGCAGCACTCCGGAGCCCGGTCCGTGCGGCCGTCGAAGCACGAGCCATGCGAAGCCGAGGATGGCGATGGACAGTGCGGCAAGGTAGAGCAGATCCGTTGGAACCGGCCCAGTCTCAACGGCCGAGTTGTCGAACGACCGACTCAGCACCTGGGAGACGGCGAAGCATAGCTGGCCCCCGGCAAGCATCAGCCACGGCGCTTTCGGCCGTGGCCCGTGAACCCAGATGCCGACAACGACGGCCGCCGCCGAGGCGGCCGACAAGATCACCCCGATCGGCGCCTGCCATGGCCCCACCGCTGTCGAGGCGAGGAGGAGTGCCGCGGCGGCCAGGAGGTAGATGGCCCACAGCCAATTACCGATTGCCGTTGGGATTCCCGGCCGTCTGATCACTTCGTCAGGATCGGGTCCGCGAGCCGATTCGCGAATAGCCCAAGCGTCCTATCGGGACCGGATGAACCCTTCTTTCGCTCGGAAAAGCGGCTCAGTACCAGCCGTGGTCTCTCCAGAAGGACCAGGCCGCGCACCCGGATCCGTATTGGCTGTTCACATACCAGATGCCCCACTTCACCTGGGTGATCGGACTGGTGCGCCACTTCGATCCGAACGCAGCCATCTTGGAGCCGGGGAAGGCCTGGGGAATGCCGTAAGCTCCGCCGACGTCGCCCGCCCGCGGGTTCCATTTTGACTCTTGGCTCCAGATCGCGTTGACGCAGTTGTATTGCTTGACGCCGATCCTGAGTTTCACGTACGTTCGAGCGCCGGCCACGGTGTCAGGGATGGGCTTCGGCTTCGGTTTGGCTGTAGGTGCGGGGCTGGGGGAAGGCGTAGGAATGGGGGAGGCCGTAGGCGTGGGCGAGTCAGTTGGCGTGGGAGTGGGGGAGGCTGTCGGCGTGGGCGAGTCAGTTGGCGTGGGAGTGGCCACCTCCGGGGTCCGCCACATCTCGCCGAGCAGCGCCATGGGGTCCTGAGCGTCGGAGGCCGGCCCGGAGTCCACCGCGGACGGCGGCTCCGCCAGAACCGTCGGCATGACCGTCACGGCAGCTCCGGCCAGCAGCACGACCGCCGCAATCGCGATCGGTCCCGCCGAACGGATGGTGAGTCTCAAGGGCCTCCTCTGGATACGTGGCGCGTCGTTTCCGGACAGACGGTCCGCTGGACTGGAGGACGAAACGACGGTGCATCTCGGAGAGGGAGAAGCGGTCGGGCGATGGCGGCCGGCAGGATACCACGCCAGCTTTGACCGCACCAGCCGCAGGCTTGCGCCAGGCGCCTCGCCCGGGCGAACGTGGGGTTTGACGTCACTGCGGCTAATCCCGATAATGGTGGTCGGAATTAGATCATCACCCTACGGCGGCGGTCCGGCGTCCCCCTCCGCTCGGACCGCCGACCCGTTCAAGGAGCGCAATGGCGACCAGCCGAGAACTCGTCTCAAGTGAGTACAAGTTCGGTTTTCACGACGAGGTCGACTACCTCGAAGAGACCAAGGCCGGGCTGACCCGCGAGACCGTCGAAGCGATAAGCCGCTTCAAGCGCGAGCCGCAGTGGATGCTGGACTTCCGCCTTCGCGCCTACGAACACTTCCTCGCGCGGCCGATGCCCATGTGGGGCGGCGATCTGATGCAGATCGACCTGAACAAGATCGTCTACTACCGCAAGCCGTCCGAGGGCGAGGAAAAGTCCTGGGACGACGTTCCAGACAAGATCAAGAAGACTTTCGAACGCCTGGGCATCCCGGAGGCCGAGCGCAAGTTCCTGGCGGGCGTCGGCGCGCAGTATGACTCCGAGGTCGTCTACCACAGCGTCAGGGAAGAGCTGTCGAAGATCGGCGTCGTCTTCATGGGCACCGACCAGGGGCTCAAGGAATATCCGGAGCTCTTCCGGAAGTACTTCGCCACGGTCGTCCCGCCCGAGGACAACAAGTTCGCGGCACTGAACAGCGCTGTGTGGTCCGGCGGGTCGTTCGTATACGTCCCCAAGGGCGTCGAGGTGCCGCTGCCGCTGCAGGCGTACTTCCGCATCAACGCCGAGAACACGGGCCAGTTCGAACGGACGCTGATCATCGTCGACGAGGGCGCCAAGGTCCACTACATCGAGGGTTGCACTGCGCCCATCTACACCACCGACGCCCTGCATGCCGCGGTCGTCGAGGTCATCGCGCTGCCGGGCTCGAAGGTTCGCTACACCACGATCCAGAACTGGTCGAACGACGTCTACAACCTTGTCACGAAGCGCGCCCATGCCCACGCCCACTCCACGGTGGAGTGGATCGACGCGAATACGGGCTCCCGCCTGACGATGAAGTATCCGAGCATCTACCTGCGTGGCGAGGGCGCCACCGCCGAGGTCATCTCGGTGGCGGTGGCGGGCAAGGGACAGCACCAGGACACCGGTGCCAAGGCGATCCATCTCGCCCCGAACACGCGCAGCCGCATCATCAGCAAGTCCATTTCGAAGGATGGCGGCCGAACCACCTACCGCGGCCAGCTCAAGGTGGTGCCGGGCGCGACCGGCGTGGTGGCCAGTGTCCGCTGCGACGCTCTGTTGCTCGACGAGGGCAGCCGCTCGGACACGTATCCCTACATCGACATCCAAGAAGACGACACGACCATGACTCACGAGGCCACCGTCGGCAAGATCAGCCAGGACCAGGTCTTCTACCTGATGAGCCGCGGCCTGACCGAGAACGAAGCCACGAACCTGGTGGTCCAGGGCTTCCTGGAGGTCTTCACCAAAGAGCTGCCGATGGAGTACGCCATCGAGTTCAACCGCCTTGTCAAGCTCGAGATGGAGGGTTCGCTCGGATGACGGCCGCCGCCGCTCCCAAGCCTGCGGTCGCCCGCCAGGCTCCATCCGACCTGACTCTCACGTTCGCCGACGGACCGACCGTTCGCGCAGTGGCCGCCGCCGCAGCGGACCCGGAATGGCTGCTGGCAGATCGACTCGCCGCCCTGGCTGGTTTCGAGGCGCTGCCGATCGAGACGAACCCGCTCTACACCTCGTACGTGGACCTCCGCAACGCGCGACTGTCCGCGGTGCGGCCTCTTCCGCCCAGCGCGAGGCAAGCTGCGGCCGGCAAGGCGCCGCTGCCCGAGGGAGCGGCCGCATATGCGGAGATGACAGAGAACCGCGTGACGGCGCTCGTGCTCTCGCCCGAGGCCCGCGACGCCGGAGTGATCCTCGAGACGCTCGCAAGCCTCCAGGCCCGCGATCCCGAGCTGATGCGCCGCCTCCTGGAGGGTGGCTGCGCGTTGCCCGAGCACGACAAGCTCGCCCAGATGACTCGCGCCTTGTGGTCGGATGGCCTCCTGCTCTCGGTCCCGGACGGCGTTCGCCTCGAGCAACCGATCGTCCTGCGCTGGGCTCAGGGCGCCCCGAACAGCGCGCTCATCTCGAGGACCATCATCTCGGTCGGCTCCGACGCCGAAGTTGCGGTCGTCGAGGAGCAGGTGGCTTCGGCCGCTGTCGCGGGCGAGGCCCAATCGTTCTTCGCCGGCACGACCGAGGTCCAGCTGGGCGCCGGTTCGACGCTTTCGTTCGCCGGCCTCCAGGACTTCTCGGCTAACCAGGTAGCCTTCCAGCACCGTTCGGCGGTTCTGGCCCAGGGGGCGACCGTTCGCTGGGCGCTGGCGCAACTCGGCTGCCGGGTAATAAGGAGCCGCATCGACAACACCCTCGACGGGAACGGCTCCTCGGTCGAACAGGCGGAGATCGTCTTCGGCTCGGCGGACCAGCTGTTCGATCTGACTTCTTACACACGGCACGTCGGCCGCGACACCACCGGCAACCTGCTTTCGAAGGGTGCTTTGTCCGACCGTTCCCGGGCCTACATGAAAGGCCTCGCCACGATCGATCTTTCGGCCCACGGCACGGACAGTTACTTGGGCGAGTTCGCGATGCTGCTATCCAAGCAGGCTCGCTCGGTGGCGATTCCCAGTCTCGAGATCGACCAGCCTGATTGCCGCCGCGTCGCGCATGCCAGCTCTGTCGGCCCGATCGACGAGTCGCTGCTCTTCTACCTCGAGAGCCGCGGCCTGGATCCGGACGAGGCTCGCAAGTTCATCGTCCTTGGCTATCTCGAGCCGGTCGTGGCGAGAGTGCCCCTGGCCGCCGCTCAGGACCGCCTGCGCGATTTGCTCGAGGCGAAATGGGCGGCCTCCGCCACGTCACTCCCCGCAGCCGTGGCCTGAGGCCACCGATGACCGCCGCTGCCTCGGGCCTTCGCCGGGTCGACCTGTGCGGCCTCGAAGAGGTCCCGGCCGGCACCATGAAGCTGTGCGAGGTCGGCGACGACCTCGTGCTCGTGGTCAATCTGAACGGCCAGCTCCACGCCACCCAGGGCGTCTGCAGCCACGAGTATTTCGAGCTGGACAAGGGCTTCCTGACCGGCGAATCGATCACTTGCGCGCTGCATCTCTCGCGCTTCTCTCTGGCGGACGGCGAGCCGCTCGACCCGCCCGCCGAACTCCCGCTGGTGGTCTACCCGGTGATCGTCGAAGGCGGCCGCGTTCTCATCGAAGTCCCCCCGGGGTCGCTCGAGGTGAGCCGCTAACGGGAGTCTCAGCGGGGGAGCAGTACGCCCAGCCCGAGCTGCTCGGCTCGCTTCAGAATCGCCGAGGCGAACACCACGTCGGCGAGACCCACTCCGAGATGCGAGACGAGGACTCGACCGGAGGGCCGCGCCATGCCCGCACGAAGGGCCTCGCCGAGCGTCGCGTCCGGGTCGGGGTAGCCGGCAAAGCCTTCGTCGGCGCGCGTGGCCAGGAACTGGTCGCGCTCATCAACCACGAAGAGGGCCTCTCGGGCGAGCGCGGCCGGGGCCTGCATGTCGTAGTCGACGGCGACGAAGAGCGTCTCCGGTCCAAGCCAGGTCGGGTCCAGCGTCTGGTGCGTGGGTCCGAAGGAAACTACGGAGACCACCACATCGGCGTCTGCGACAGCCTGCCGCACCTCCGCCACAACCTCCGCGGAGGCGACGCCCTCGACGGACCCGCCCCATTCCGCGAGCGCCCGAGCGCGGTCCGCGTCCAGGTCCGTGACCCGGATGGAGCAGCCGGGCAGCAGGTGACCGATGACCGGCAGGTGGCTGCGCGCCTGTGCCCCTGCGCCAAGGAGCGCGACCGCCGCGGCCCGCCCCGCGAATTGCGGCGCAAAGAGCCGCATGGCGGCTCCGCTCACCCCGGCCGTGCGCTGGGTGGTGATCGTGCCCGCATCCATGATCGCGACCGGTAACCCGTAGCGGGCGTCGTTGAGGATTACCTGGGCGTGGTACGTGGGCAGGCCGATGGCCGGGTTGTCGGGGAAGCCGACGATCCACTTCACGCCGATCAGGTCGGCGCTACCGTCCTGGCGGTCGCCCCGGAGAAGGGCAGGCATGGCGTGACCGAGCGATCCCGGCTGACGCGGATTGACGCCGATCTTGGCCGGCAGCTGCGCGCCTTCGCCGAGCGCCCGCAAAGTCAACTCGGCCAGTGCCAGCCGCTCCCCAAGCGGCGGCATGGCGGCCACCACGTCAGCCGCGGGCAGGTAACGAAGGGGAGGCGTATCCGTCATTTCGGCAGTCTAGCGGTTACGATGGCAGCGGCGGCGGACGCCCGATTGGCTCTGCCGCCGTGCGGTCAGGTTGGCGAAGATCGTCGTGTTGGTGGTCGTGAGCGGCGCCCATTCGCACGATATGTCTGGAGGATTCAGATGCAGGCACTGCGTGGCCTTGGATCTGCCCTGATCGTCTGCGTCGTGCTGTGCGTCTTCCTGGTCGTGACCATGGGCGCGCCCTGGACCATCGCCCTGGTGGCGAGTGGAGTTCTGGGCCTGGCAATCCTGGCCGTGGTCGGTACGCGAACCGGCGAGAAGGAACTGACGGCCGATGCTGCCTGGAGAGCCGCCGCGCCCGACCTTCCGCCCGCCGCAGACCGGCGCGAGCTGGAGGCAGCCCAGGCGCCAATGCCTGGCGCGCAACCGATCGGCCCCAGCTCTTCAGGCACACTTCGTCGGCGTCGAGGAGGCCTCCCGAGTCGCCCTCCGGCAGCGCTTCCGGGCGCGGAGGAGGCCGATGCTGTCGAATCTTCAGGGATAGGCTAGGCTGATCCGGCATCGCGACCGATCGCGACCATCGACGAGACCGCCTCGCCGACGATCCGTTGGGCAGCGGACGACGGCATCCGCGGAGACAGGTCAGCACGCCTGGGGGCAAGACGAAGCATGGGCTCAATCGAAAGGATCGACGAGACGGACGCTCGGATCCTCGACCTACTCCAGAGAGATGGACGCGAGTCCTACGCAGAGGTGGGGCAGTCCGTCGGCATGAGCGGCCCTTCGGCCCACGAACGTGTGAAGAAGCTGGAGGCGCGCGGCGTCATCCGCGGCTACGCGGCCCAGGTCGATCCGACACTCCTTGGGTATGGCGTCCTGGCCTTCGTCTTCATCAAGCAGGTGCCCGGCACCATCGGCACCGACCTGACGGGCAACTTCGACGACATCGACGAAATCGAGGAGTGCCACCACCTCGCCGGCGAGGCGGACTATCTCCTGAAGGTTCGAGCCACCGACACGCGACATCTAGAGCGGGTTCTGCACAGAATCCAGATCATGCCGCACGTGTTCACGACCCAAACCCAGATCGTCTTCTCGAGCGCCTTCGAGCGCCGCCCACTTCGCCCGGGCCGTGATCCGGATCACGCGTCGACCGGCAATTCCGGCAACTCGGGCTCGTGACCGCGGATCCCCTTCCGGCCGACAACGCGATCGGGTGATGGCCGGCGACGAGTCACCGCGCAGCCGAGGCGGCAATCCCGTGCCCGAGCCGC
>PMKN01000004.1 GCA_003158675.1 Chloroflexota bacterium
CCGGGTGAGGCAGGAGATGGTACCGCGGCTTCGGCGTCCTGACCTTCGCGGCCCTGGAGCGATGCGTAGACCATCGCGGCGATGATTTCGGCGAGCCGGGGCGTCATCGCGCATCTCGCTTCCGATCCTCGTCCACTGCGGCGGAATCGAAGAGCACTCGGTCGACGTCCTCGCCGCCTCCCGAGCCCAGCAGTTCCACCCATGCAGCAGAGCCGACTGGAGTTCCGGATCGCCGAACCCGCGGCTCGGCGACGAGCGTGGCCAGGGGCCGGCGTTCGCCCCGCCAGCCAATGGGTAAAGCCGGGCCTGCCAAACCGGCGGAGGCGAGATCGCCGGCCACGACGCCGAACGATCGACCTTCGAGGGCAGGGCGCCTGCCAGCTCCGGCGTTGCGGCGCAGCCAGGCGAGGCGGCTCTCAGTTGGCACCACGAACAGGAGTACGAGCTCCGGTCGAGCCGCGAAGACCGTCGCCCAGGTGTCGAGCTTGGCTCGGATCTGCGGCGCGTGTTCGCTGGCTTCATCGATCTCCAGACACACGACTGCCGAGAGATTGCCGCGCTGGAGAACGACGAGGCCGTCCGGCCGAGCCGGAAGGAGACCCGCGTCGCCGGAGATCGACTCTGGAAGCCACAGCTCGACCGACGTAGGCGCGTGCGCAGTCCTGGCGGCGCGAACGAGCGCGCAGACCGCTTCGACAGAGTCGAGCGCATGACGCATGTGGGCGAAGCCGCTGATCCGCGACTCGTTGTACCCGAGCCGTCGCAGAGCCTTGCCCGTTAGCCGGTACGCGAAGGGGACACCACCACGCCTTGGTGGCAGCGGCACAACTTCGACGAGATCGAGACGCGCAAGCCGAGCGAGATGCCGGTATGCAGTCCGCCGACTCGAATAGACGAGCGTCGAGAGCTGGTCAGGAATGGTGATCAAGATCCTATGAAGAAGACGCAGAGCTGCTCTGTCCGCCAGACCAAGCAGACCGATATCGAGAGCCCGACGACGAGTACGAGTGGCACGCGGATGCGAAGCTAAGTTCATACGAGCAGTCCCTGCCAGAAGGAAGCCGCTCGCAGCACGATTTCGCGGCACGGGGATGGCACGAGTCGGACCAGCCCTGTGCCACTTCGTCGCCATCGCCCTCGCCTCACCCATCGNNNGGCCGCCGGACCATGCCGCCATAGACGGCGGGCCGACCATCGCCGCCTGGCATCCGCACCACGAATTCGTGCAGTTGCAGTCCAAGGAGGTCGTCCGGCGTGAGCGGATCGTACAGGCGACGGACGGCAGAGACGTCGTCTGGGCCGGGCGAGATGAGCGCGATCACCCCGGCGTTCGTCAGCACCGAGTCGCGCAGGCGTTCGCCCATACCGCGAAGGGATTGCGAAGCGGTGACCAGAGCCAGGCCGAACTTGCGGCCTTCGTCAAGGATGCGCCGGAGCGCTTCGGTGTCGAAGGTCGGAACCTCATCGACGATCAGGAGGTGCGGCCGACGTTGGTCGCGAGGCGTTCCCTGGCGGCCAGTCGCGTCGACGTAGTACCGGCTGATGCACATCGCCCCGAAGAGACGGGCGTTGTCACCGCCGACTCGCGAGCAGTCGATGATGAGGAGATCGCCCGCGTCCATGATCTCCCGCGGTCTCAGCGTCGACTTGCCCTGGCCGACGACATCGCGGATCGAGTCGTAGCTCACGAACGCGCCNNAGCAGGGCATGGCGCAGGTAGTGCTGCATCTTCGGCCCGGTGAATTCGGGCCACAGATCGTGGATGAGCTGAACGAATTCGGAGGCCACGAGCTGCGCTTGGTCGGGCGTCGTGCGCTCCAGGAAGTTGAAGCCTCGCGGATGGGTGCGGTCGGCCAGACGGAGGACATGGACCCGGCTCGCATGACGGGCGGGCACGCGCTCGAGAATGTCGGTCGCGAGATCGCCGTGGGGGTCGATTATCGTGGCGCCAGCGTCCGTGTCGAGGATGCCCAATGCAAGGTCCGCGATGAGCGTGCTCTTGCCCGATCCGGTTGCTCCGACCACGGCCATGTGGCGCTGGATCGCCTCCAGGGGGACGCGCAGCGGTCGACCGCGTGACTCGCCGATGACGACGCCGGACTCGCTGTTAGCTCGTGGCGGCGGCGCTGGTGCGGCGAGCGCTCGACGCCGCGGCAGCCGGGCTTCATCGAAGAACGTGTCTGGGAGATACCAGAGGCTGGCGAGCTCGAAGTCGGCGAGCGCCACGCGCGGCGGGCTGGATATCGGCCCGGGCCGCAGATCCCATTTGATCGCCTGCGTGGGCGTGTTTAGCGAAGCGGTCGCATTGATGACCGAGAAGAGGATCGCGCGGGCCCTCGCTTGATCGACTCCGGCGGCTTCGAGCAGTAGACCGACCTCGAAGCCGACCACGCCCCGCCGTTTGCGTGTCCGTGCCTCCTGCTCTGATGCGGGCAAAACAGGCGCGGAGCGGACGCGGTCCGAGGACTCACGATTGAGGATGACGTCCACGATCGACTCGCGCAGGATCTGCCCAAAGGATGGCGAGGCCTCTTCGGGATAGAGCGACCGCTGCCACCCCTCAGGATCGATCGGGCGAGCGAGCAGCCGCAGACGAACCTCGGCGTCATTGGATTGCGATCGCAGGATCGTCGCGAGGCGGGTGAGCACATTGCTCCCATCGCTCCCGGGCTCGCCGAGCGCAAGCCCGGATGAACGCCGAAGCCGGCCGATTGCGCTGTACACGACCGGCCTATCGGACCGACTGATCTCCGTCGCTTCGAGGCCTGGGTAGAGCGACGAGAGCGTTCCATCGGCAAGGTCCAGCTCGCAGCTCGCGGCCTCGATCTGCCAGTGCAGCACTCCGTCGCGCCAAACCACTCGCAGTTCTACCGGCGGCCAGCCTCGAGGCCAGCGCCGATCCACGCCCATGCGGCGATGAGGATGCAGTCCGCGAATGGCTGCGACTGCCGCCTCTGAACCGGTTGAGCGGCCCCGGCCGACCGTCAGCTCCAATCGCACCATGTTCGGCGCTACTGCCGCGTCATACGCGGCCTGCCGACGCCGGGCGATGAGCCGCGGCAGGGCGGGCGCGCCAACAGTCGCGATCAGCAAGATCAGCGGAACGACGATGAGCAGCGGCAGAGGGATCAAGAAGGGCACGGCCATAGGTTTGACCCTACGCCCACATCAAATGGCACGCAAGGGATTGTGTACCGTATCGTGTGGGTGTCTCACTGTACGGGTTATCGCCCCAATATCGTCCACAAAATGCCTTGCACGACAGCCGAAGTGGGAGTACGGTCAGGCCGACTTCAGATCGGGAAGGAGAGTCCTTGACCATCGGTGGTGTTCTCGAGGCCATGGGGACGCGCGACTTGCGAGCCAACCTTCGGGCGGTCGTCGAGAGGGTGGAGGCCGGTAGCCCAGTCGTCTGTCTCAAGGACGGACAGCCCCTCGCCGTGATGATCAGTCACGCGGAAGCCGAGCGCTGGCGCAAGATCGAAGACTCGCTCGCAGCGCTGCACGCGCTAGGCGTCTACCCCGAAGCCCTCGCCGATCCCTCGGACCTCGCCGACCTCGCGTCACTGAAGCCGCCCGATCGCTCCACCATCCGGAAGCTCACGTCCGAACCGCGCGCCATCCTCTCGCCTCTTCGGACGATCGGCGTGTCCGATGCCCGTGCCGCTTTCGCGACGTTAGTGGCGGAGGTGGCCCAAGGCCGGGTGCGAACGATCGTCGCCGGAGGTCATCTGGCTGTCGCGGTGATCCCGGCGCCGGAGTACGACCGTCTCCGTGCCCTGACGCGATCGGTCAGCTGGTTCCGAGGGGCCGGGTTGGACCTCACCACCGCCACGGAGCAGCACATCATCAACTTCGTCCATGCCTATCGCGAAGCCGCCGGCGAAGAGCAAGCCGCGGTCTGAGCTGGACCGCATATGCTTGGAGTTCAGTCTTGCCAGTCCAAGGATATGGACGTAAGCTTGGATTCCAAGGTTAGCCCACTAAGTTTGTAGTGTTGCCGGAAGAATCCAAAGATGTCGCATGTGGTGACCCTCCGCTGGGAGGGGGATCCAGGTGGATACGGAGGCAGGCGCAGTCGCGCCAGCTTCACCTACGAGGCCTTCGTCCCGGATCCGATCGCCAAACTCGCAGTTGCCCTGCCGGGCGATACCGCCCTCTTGGTAAGTCTCGCCGAGTCTGAGATCCGGGCTCTGAACAGCGGCCCAACGACGGGCGGCCTCGACGCCGTCGGTGCACTGCTGCTTCGAGCCGAGAGTGTCGCCTCGTCGCGTATCGAAGGGCTTGAGCTGTCGCAACGAAACCTGGCTCGCGCCCTGTTCGACCCGTCTGCGGCCAAGGGAACGGCAAAGCTCGTCGCAGGCAACGTCCGCGCGATGGAGGAGGCGATCCGGATAGGATCGGTTGATCGACCGTTCACAGTCGCCGACATCACCGACATCCACCGAACCCTGCTCGCGGGAACCGATCAGAACGACATCGCCGGCCAGGTGCGAACCGTTCAGAACTGGGTTGGCGGCCGGCTCAACAGTCCGATCGATGCCGAGTTCGTGCCGCCGCCTCCAGAGGAGGTCCCCGGACTCCTCAAGGATCTCATCGCCTTTGTGAACCGCGAGGATCTGCCTGCCGTGGTCCAGGCCGCCATCGCCCACGCCCAGTTCGAAACCATCCACCCGTTCACCGATGGTAATGGCCGGGTGGGTCGCTGCCTGATCCATGTCATTCTCCGACGTCGAGGGCTCGCGCCGACCTTCGTGCCGCCCGTGTCTGTGGTGCTGGCAACCAACGCCAAGGCGTACGTCCGAGGGCTGACCGACTTCCGACAGGGCGAGGTGGCGGCCTGGTACTCCTCGTTCTCGTACGCATGTCGCTCGGCGGCCGACGAATCGGAGAGGCTCGCGGTTCGAATCGCCGCCCTCCTCGACCAATGGCGGACCCGTGCCGGCTCTCCGCGCAAGGGCTCGGCAGCGTCCAAACTGATCGAGCTGCTCCCCCGCCAGCCGATCCTCAGCGTGGGAACGGCCTATGCCGCGATTGGCGGCTCGGCGGAGGGCGTGCGACTCGCGCTAAACAGCCTCGAGGAGCGGGGCATTCTCAGACAGATCACGGCCGGCCGGTACGCGCGGACATGGGCGGCAGACGAGTTGTTCGACATCCTCAACGAGTACGAGCATTCGCTCGCCACTCCAACGCGAACCAGCCAGCCGCCCCGTCACGCCCCGAGGGTCCGCCAACCGAAAGCAGGCCCAAGGCCATGAACAACGGCGCTCACGTGCGGCCGGATCTGTATGGCAACAGGTTCGTCCGCCCTGCCATCTGAGTATCCTCTGGATGGAGCTCGGAACGAAGCCGCCGACCTGCTCCTCGCGCGGGGCGAGTTATGGCCACTAGTTGGACCCTGAGGCCTAAGAGGGATCTGCCGAGATAAGTCCCGCGTAAGCGAGGCTCGGTAGCATGGGATCAAAACCGACAACGATTCCCGGACGCCCGTCGCGCCAGTGTGGCGGTATCCCTGCACTGACAAACAACCTGACACGCCGAACCGCCACAATGGCATAGCTACCAGCCGCCAATATGCGAGCGCCACCTCGGCACGGCGGCAGTAAGGATCACGACTCTTGAAGCCGACTCCCAGCGCCGATAAGCTCCGCGGCGGCTACTACACCCCGGATGCTATTGCCGAGTTCCTGGCCAACTGGGCCATCCAGGGTCCGAACGATAGGGTCCTGGAGCCATCTGCCGGGGACGGCTCATTCCTCCGGGCCTCGGCCGGGCGGCTGTCTGAGCTCGGGGCCCGCCCCGATTCTATGGGCCTGGTGGCGATTGAGGTCGACCCCGCCGCCGCCATGCAGGCAAAGGACGCTCTGGCGCCATACGGCCTATCAGCGGCGGTCAGAGAAGGTGACTTCTTTGCCTATGCAGAATCGCTTCCCGCAGGCGCCGAGTTCGATGCGATCCTGGGGAATCCGCCCTTCCTTCGATTCCAGCACTTTCGTGACGAACATCGCGAGCCGGCATTCCGCCTGATGCGATGCGCGGGCCTGCATCCCACTAGGCTGACCAACGCTTGGGTTCCGTTCCTTGTCGCGTCGACTGCGCTTCTATCCGATATCGGCAGGCTGGCTATGGTGGTCCCGGCCGAGCTGCTCCAAGTTGGGTACGCCGCCGAACTTCGTCGCTTCCTCAGCGACGCGTTCGCGCGCGTGACTGTTATTGCATTCGACTCGCTGGTCTTCGAAGGCATCCAGCAAGAGGTGGTCCTCCTCCTGGCCGAGAAAGCCTCCGAGTCTCAGCCAGGTATTCGCGTGATCGAGGTGCGCGACGCAGCCGCCCTCAGCGGCGTTGACCCGTCCCACGATTCCCCCCTAAAGGAAATGGACCATTCGTCTGAGAAATGGACGCAGTATTTCTTGCACCCCGACGAGCTTCAGGCCCTTCGGGCCGTTAGACAAACGAAGGGTTTCATCTCGCTTGGGACCGTGGCGTCTGTTGACGTCGGAGTCGTGACCGGCAACAACGACTTCTTCCTGATCGCGACCCACGGCGAGTTGGACCATTCGCGCTTCGCCGTCTACCTCGAGCCGATCCTAACCCGGAGCCGCCAGGTCCGAGGTCTCGAGTTCACCCCTGAGGATTGGGCAGACTCACGCCGACAAGGAGACGCGCGACATTTGCTCGCCATTGGCCCAGAGGACGGCATCGCTCCGGAGCTCGATGCATATCTTCAGACCGGCATCGATGCTGGCGTACCGCTGGGCTACAAATGCCGTGTCAGAAAGAAATGGTATGTAGTCCCGTCGGTCAGCCGCGCACAAGGCTTCATGTTGCGGCAAATCCACAGCCACCCTCAGATGGCGATTAACTCGACAGAAGCAACATCGACCGACACGGTGCACCGCGTGGCCTTCCGAGGAGGCACGGACCCGAGAGGCCTTGCAGTGTCATTCCACAATTCGGCCACCTTCGCATTTGCTGAGGTTATGGGCAGAAGCTACGGAGGGGGCGTGTTGGAGCTGGAGCCCTCAGAAGCAGACGCGTTGCCTATCCCATACATCGCCGCCCTCGGGGACCTATTGCCGAGCGTCGACCGTGCGCTTCGTGTTGGTGCGGTCGAGGCGGCCCTATCGATGGTCGACGAGGCCGTTGCGCAGCAGTTAGGCGTCTCGCCGGACGAATTCGCCCTTTTGCGTCGAGGCTGGCTACGCCTGCGAGCGCGACGACATCGACGTCACGGGCCGGCTCTGCCGAGAGCCGGAAAGCTATAGGTCGAAGGCCGCGAGCTCGTTGACCGAAAGCCCATACACCGAAGAAATCAGCTCATGGACAAACTGCCTCTGCATAGGGAGCAGAGTCTCTAGGGCTCGCCTTTGTGCTTGATCAGGTTGGTTTCGAAGAGCGACGACAGTGTTCGATACGGCCGCAACTGCCACAGCGATTGGCTCGAGTGCATCCCCTGGATCGGGGATCGGCAGCCCTACGAGGTTGGCTTTGCGATGCACGATGTAGCCACCCCTGAAGGCTCGTCCGGCCGCAACAACCATGGCGTCAATAACCGGATGAGAGAGGATCCCGATTAAATATCGGAGGTATTGCTCCGTCGGATCCGTCTTGGATCGAATGAGGTAGTAGGGGCCACCGTCGCCTCCTCCGGGAACGAGCAAGCCATCCGGATCAAAGGCGTACCGCGGGACCGTGGAGAGGACTCGCACGATCACCTTGGGCCGATCCAGACGATTCAGGCTTTGATGTCTCCCGTATCGGTACCAAGTCTCTCCCGGCCCACCGGCGAGACTTCGCTGCTCGAGTTGGTTGCGATGCTCGGCGAGGTATCCCCAACAGCCCGGGAACTCAAGCGCCATCCGATCCGGCGGGATCAGCCGTGCCTTTCTCAGGTCCGCGTCGATTTCATACGGAAAGATGGCGATCGCATCTGGAGTCGGTCGCTGATCATACGACTCGATCTTTCGGTCTCGGAGAGCCAGCCTTGTGATGCCGCGCTCGATGCGATGCACCGCGCCCGCTGCGGTCCGCACTTCCACGTACTCGTCGGTCATTTGGGTAGTCGGAAGTAGGAACACATTGTCGGCGCTTGTTTGAACGCCGACGAACACGTCGGCCACGGCGCCCAATGTTGAAGGAAAGTCCTGCCGGAGTCGCGAGAATACTTCCGCGGCTTGATCGGGAACAAAAAGCCACTGATCAGCGGTGATGCTTTCGCTTGGCTCGACCGACGGCCGTCGCGCCTGCCCCTTCTTCCAGAGCTCCAAGTCGGGAACTCGCTCGAATGTCAGCGTATCTTGAGGAATCCGGCCGACCGTGAGGAGGCACACGTAATTGGTGCGCCCGGGGAACAACTGCTCGTGGCCAAAATGAACAATGCTTCGAACGCCGCCCGCGGCCGACAATAGCTCCCTCAACGGGCGGCCGGCGAGGCTGGTCATGAACAACTGTGGCAGCACCATTGCCAGCGTCCCGCGCGGCGCCAGCAGGTTCAATACCCTCTCGACGAAAAGCATGTACAGGTCGAAGTTATGGCTTTGGCTGCTCTTGTAGCCAGAGTCCGGTCGCTGGAAGAAGCGCAGCTGGTCTGGAAAATCGGAGCTCAGAACCTGAATCCGCACCCAGGGCGGGTTACCCAGGATAAGGTCGAAACCTCCCCTCGCGAAGACCTGGGGGAAAGCTCGTCGCCAATCGAAGACGTTGATTTCCGCAAGGAGTTGCGTGTCTCGGATCAACTCCGGGAACAACGCCAGAAACTCGGGGCCGACGAGGGAGTTGCCCGCTCGAATGTTGTGACTAAGGTCTGGTAATAGGGGCGCGTTCTCCATCGCCATGGTGTGAGGTGTCTCGCCTTCGAGCAGCGCCAACAGGAGGCTGAGTCGCGCTACCTCCACGGCCTGGTCGTCGATGTCGACGCCGTAGATTGCCGACTTGAGCAAATCCCGCTTCCGGGCGAGTCCGAGGTCGGCCCCGGTGGCGTCAGCATCTTCGGCGAGTCTCAGAAGGCCACGATATGCCGCGAGGAGGAAGGGCCCAGACCCACATGCGGGATCGCAAACAAAGGGTGGCCGAGCCTCAACACCATCCGCCGGCATACGGTCGATGGTCGTCGAGACTAACTCGCTGACTAGGAAATCCGGTGTCGGCGCGACGCCGCCGGCATGGACGACCTCCGGCTTGGCGACCAGAGCAACAGACCGGTCCTCGTGGACCACAACGCGCTCGCCCAGGAACTGCTCGTATATTTCGGCCAAGACGGCCGGGTCCAGTACCGAGAAGGCATACGGACTGTTCGGGTAGTACAGATCCTGGACGACTTGCCCCAGGACTTCGCCGGGCAAATTGATGCCATCGAGGGCTCGAAACAGTCCTGCATTGAAGCGTCGATCTGACGTCTCGAATAGGTCCCGAAGCTGCCCAGCAGCTGCTCGAGACCTAAGCTCAGCGTATTCGGTGAGGCTGCGATCCTCGCAAACGCGGAGGAACACCAAACTGTTCAGGATCTGCTGGGTTCGCCTGCCGATCTCGCCCGCAGTCAGTTCCACATTCGCTTGCGCAATGCCTCCAGCGACGCTAACCCGCCACTGTCGAACCTTTGCTAGGAACCTCTGGTCGAATCGATCGGCGCCACGATACTCCCGATCTTGCCCAAATTGCCGTAGGAACTCTGGCGATGCCACGCTATCGCGGGACAGGTAGGAGCAGAGTTCGTCGAATCTCTCAAGATACTCAGTCCAATCCATCACCGCGCCAGGGAGGCGAGCAACTTCGGCTCCATCGGCCGGGTTGGGCTCGTATCTGGTGTCGTAGACCACGAGGGTCCTAAAGTTGGTGAGGATCGAGACGCCCAGAGTGGCGCTCCATCCATACTTCCGGACCTGTAGCGCGGGGGCAGCCGCTGTCATCAGATCTATCGACGGTCGTTTAGCTTCGACGAACAGTCGGAGGCAACCGTCCGGCCTTAGCGTGTAGTCGGGCCGGCCACTAGTGTCCGTGTCGTGCCTGACTACAGCAGGCTCGACCAAGACCTCGCGAGTAGAGTGCGGGCGATTCGCCTCGTTCCGGAGATCCCAGCCGAGGAGCGCGAGAAATGGGTCGATAAAATCGACTCGCGCCTGTTCCTCAACGTAGCCGCCGTCGGCACGTTCGGCTACCTGTTGAACCCTCGCGTAGCTATCGACCAGAGATTGAAGCGCTCCCCTTGCTAGCGCCTGGTCCATCTGGCCTCCTCGATCGTCGGTCCATGCGATTGCTCGAATTGTGACCTATACGGCCGGGCGGCATTGGGCCGCAGTCCCATCTGTTGGGCACCGCCCCAGAACGGCGTGCCACCTGCGTGCTAGGTGGACCGACTGCATGACCGCAAGCGCGCTTCGCTCCAACCGTGCGTCCGAAAGCGCAATGGCTCGCGGCACCATAAGCGGCGCTTCCCACGTTAGGAGTCGCCAGTCTCGGTCCACCCTCGACCGCGAGCCGCCCGAGGCGCTGCACTGGCCGCTTGGCTTTCGAACAGCTCGGCAGCGGTTTCGGCAGAGACGCCGCGGACTATCATTTGGCTGTGAGCAAAGCTGAGGCCGCCGATAGCATCCAGGAAACCCTCCGATCGCTGAAGACACTGCTGAGGGAGGGAAGCTCGGCATCACCGAGCGAGGCCGATACTCGAGTCCACTTCATTGATCCGATCCTCCGGGCGTTGGGCTGGACAGCTCTCGGGGAGATCCAGCGCGAGGTCTACGTCCGGGACACCAAGGAGTTCATTGACTACACCCTGAGCGTCAATGGGCAGCCGAGGATTGCGGTTGAGGCCAAGCGGCTGAGCTTCAAGCTCAATGAGGCAGCCGCCGGGCAGTTGATCCAGTACTGCGCCATCCTCGGCATCGAGTGGGCCGTGTTGACGAATGGGGCGGAGTGGAGGGTCTACCACCAGTTTGCGCAAGTCCCACTTGCCGAGAAGCTTCTCTTCCGGCTGGATCTCGCGGGATGGCAGTCCGAGCCCCAGTACATCGCCATCTTCGAGCAGCTCTGGCTGTTGTCTAAAGAGGCGTTCCTGGTCTCGGATGGCCCTGGCGCCTGGATGCGTGCTCAGAAGCTCGACGCCGCGCTTCGAGATGGGCTGACCAATCCGGCTTCGCCGGAGGTCCGATACCTAACTAAGCAACTCGCGTCTCATGGGCTCACCCTGACGACCGAAGATGTCTCGACCTGGTTCAAGAGCAGGCTCCTCGAACCGGCTCCATTGCCAGCGCCTCCCGTGACATCGACAAGCCCCGTGAACCAGCCTGGCCGTGGCCCGACGTCGACCCCAGGCGTCGGCCCGCGCTCGGACGCCTCCACGCCCAGCTCCTACTGGCTGGTGCCAGCGGCACCGCAAAAGGGTCTATCCGCCATGGAGTGTCTGCGCGAATGGCTCGGACACGGAATGTGGGGCTTTGGCGAGAGCACGCCGAGCCGCAAGGCGCTCCAAGCAGGCGATTGCATGTGCTTCTACGCCGTCGGCACGGGCGTCGTGGCCACTGCCGAGATTGCGGGCGCAGCAGACACCCTGGTGGAGCCTAGGGAGTGGCCGCAGTCGACTCCACAAGGAGGCCCAACGTACAAGATTCCCTTGCGGGACGTTCGCTGGCTGGAAACCCCTGTGAAGGTAGATGCATCTCTACGGTCAACTCTGGAGACGTTCGCAGGCCGAGACGCAAATGGCCCTTGGTCTTGGCTTGTTCAGACGACAAGGCGACTGAGCCCAGCCGACTTCCGCAGACTAACGGGCCAAGGTCACGAGACGCGCTAGGGCGCAAACCTGCCGCGGATCCGAATGCCTCACGGTAGTTCCCCAAGTGGCCGAGCCCATAGCTCCGCGAGCACGGTCAGGCGAGGATGGTGGGGCGAGTGAAAGCCGATCGATCGCAGGGACTCCTCGGCGCAAATCCGAGTCTGCGACATGCGGACTCAGACTATGCTGCAGTAGGTCTTCGGTCGGTCAGTTTCAAGTTGGGGGACAGATGCTGGGAATGATCACGTCAAGTG
>PMKN01000084.1 GCA_003158675.1 Chloroflexota bacterium
TGGCATGCCACGCATGGTAGCGCGGCCACTGAGCAGCCGGAGACGATCGCGGCCAACTCCGGTGAGCCTCGGGTTCTGGGCTATGCTGCCGGGCGAGCAGGTGAGGAGCAAGTGACGAACGCGACGACTGGCGGCAAATGGGCCGACACAGAGCTGAGCGAGCTGGTCGAGCTGCTGCGGTCGCTCATTCGAATCCGGAGCGTGAACCCGCCCGGCGACGAGATTCTGGCAGCCCGTTATCTCGAAGGAGTCTTGACCGACGAGGGCCTCGCTCCCACCGTGGTCGAGCCGTTCCCGGGTCGCGGCTCCATCGTCGTCCGGGTCCGCGGCGACGGAACCGGCGGGGATCCGCTGCTCCTGCTTTCGCATCTGGACGTCGTCCCGGCCGACCCGGAGGGGTGGACCCACGACCCATTCGGCGGCGATCTTGCAGACGGCTACATCTGGGGGCGCGGTGCGGTCGACATGAAGTCCATGGTGGCGATGGAGGTTCAGGTGATGCGCCGCCTCGCGCGGGCCGCTCGCGCCGCCGGCCGCGACCCCGTCACCGACTCGATCCCGGGCCTGCGCCGCGACGTGATCTTCTGCTCGACCGCCGACGAAGAGGCCGGCGGATGGCAGGGCGCCGACTGGATTGTCAACGAGCATCCCGATTGGCTCCGCGCCGCAGGGGCGCTCAACGAAGCCGGCGCCATCTCCACGACCTACGGCGGCGTGCGCTTCTACCCGATCCAGGTCGCCGAGAAGGGATTCGTCGTCTACAAGATCCGGGTCAAGGGCCGCTGGGGACACGGCTCGGTGCCGACGCAGGACAACGCCGCCGTCCTGGCCGCCCGGGCGGTGACGCGGCTGTCGGAGCCCGGTCCGATCCGTCTCACTGCCCCGGTCGCGGCGATGATCCAGCAGGCGATCCCGCATCTGGCGGTTCGGGCGGTCAAGGCGATCGCCGATCTGGCCGCGGCCGCGGCCGCGAGCACGACCCAGGCGAGCGGCGAGCCAGCCCCGGTCCCGGACCAGGACCGGATCGAGGCCACTCTCCGCGAGTTGTGCGACCCGGTCCTCGCGCGCACCGTCTCGGCCATGATCCACGACACCGTCTCGGTCGGGATCTTCCGGGCGGGCGTCAAGTACAACGTCATCCCGGGCCTCGCCGAACTCGAGATCGACTGCCGTACCTTGCCTGGAACCGCCGAGCCGGCAATGCTCGAGGAGTTGCGCCGGCGCCTCGGCGACGATCTGTGGGACCGCTGCGAGGTGGAGTGCGAACAGACTGGCGCGGCCGTCTCGGCGCCGTTGGATGGCTCCCTCTATCGAATCCTCGAAGCGGTCGTGAAGACTCACGACCCCGAAGGCGTACCGCTTCCTTTCCTCGCTCCGTTCGCCACTGACGCGAAGCACCTGGCCAGGATCGGTGTGCCGACATACGGCTTCTCGCCGCTCCAGGCGCAGAATCGCGACGGCCTCCTGGCGCTGATGCACGCCGACGACGAGCGAGTCAGCGTCGAGGCGCTGCGGTTCGGCTTCCCGGCGCTGTGGGACGCAGTCAGTAGATTCACCACCTAGACCGCTCGAATCCCGATCCGTTCGAAGGGCCAGCCCGCCCGGCGACCGCGGAATCGAAGGCCGAGTCGGACCGAAGCTCCATATACCCGGATAAGCGGGCGGGTTGGCCCCCGGCCGCCCGGGTAATGCGGCCCTACCGGCATGCTCATCGGCCTCTGAGAATCAGGCGAAGGCAACGCAAGTTCCGTCGCATCGTGCGGCTCAGCAGGTCGGTCTCGGAGTCGTTGCCACCGACGCCGACACGGAGCGCTCCCGATAGAGCGCGGTGGCGTCCCCACTCATATTCCGCAACCCCCGGCCGAACCCGATGCGGTCAAGGCCGACCGGTTCCGCTGTCACGGGACGCTCGCGCACGAGGTAGGCGCGGACGTCGATCGTGGCATGCAACCGGCGGGCCACATCGCCAGGGCAACACCGGGTAGACAAAGGGGCAATTGGATGGTCGTGGCTCAGGTCTCACCTCCCGAGGTCGCGGACGCAGGCGCCCGCTTCCTGGCCGAGGTGAACTCGAAGACAGCAGGCGTCTCCCACCTGGATATGTGCATCCAGTGCGGCAGCTGCGGGGGTTCCTGTCCCTCGGCCAGCGCCATGGATCACACCCCCAGGGGACTTTTCGCGCTGATCCGCGCCGGCAAGCGTGACGAGGTGATCCGCAGCAACACGCCGTGGATGTGCCTCTCCTGCTACCACTGCGTGGTCCGCTGCCCGCAAGAGATCGCCATCACGGACGTGATGTATGCGATCAAGGTCATCGCCGAGAAGGAGCACACCTATCCCAATAACGTCGGCCCCGACTTCGCCGGCGTCTTCATCGGCCAGGCGAGGCGTTTCGGCCGTAGCTGGGAGATCGGCCTGACGGCGCGGCACTACCTCCACCACTTCATCCTGCGCCTGCCCGGCATGACCCCGATGGCCTTCGGCCTGTTCCGCCACGGCCGTATCGGCATCCTGCCCCACCGGATCCAGGGACGAAAGCAACTGCAGGCGATCCTGCGGCGCGCTGACGAGCTGGAGCGAGCCCGATGAACAGCTACCTCTACTACCCCGGCTGCTCGATGGAGGGCAGCGGCCGCTCCTATCGAGAATCCCTCGAGGGAGTGCTCGCGCCCCTGGGCATGACCCTCGAAGAGATCGACGATTGGAACTGCTGCGGCGCTACCGAGTACGTGAGCCTGAGCACGACTCCCGCCTACGCCATGATCGCCCGCAACCTCGCCATTGCCGCCGGCGAGAAGAAGAACGGCCAATCCCTCGTCGCCGCCTGCAGCGCCTGCTACCTCAACCTGGCCAAAGCGGATCACTACATGGGCCAGCAGCCCGCGCTCAACGCCCGCGTCAACGACGCCCTCGGCGCCGGCGGCCTGCATTACGACCCGGGCACCGTCAAGGTTCGCCACCTCCTCGAGGTGATCCTCAACGACATCGGCCTGGACAGAGTCAGGGCCGCGGTCAAGAAGCCGCTCACCGGCCTGAAGGTCGCGCCCTACCTCGGGTGCATGGTCCCGCGGCCGGACGTGGATGGCGCCTATGCCAACCACGAACAGCCGAACGATCTCGACCGCCTGCTTCGAGCGCTCGGTGCCGAGGTCGTGGACTACCCACTCAAGACCGAGTGCTGCGGGGGGCACATGACTCAGGTCGCCCCGAAGCTTGGCCTGGAGTTGATCCGGCGCCTGGTGTCGGAGGCCGAGAGGCGCGAGGCCGTGATGATGGTCACGGTCTGCCCGATGTGCCAGATCAACATCGACGCCTACCAGGGCGAGATGAACGCCATGTTCCACACCCACCACAAGATGCCGATCGTGTTCTTCACCCAGCTCATGGGCGTGGCCTTCGGCCTCGAGCCCGGTAAGGTGGGCGTGGGACGCGAATACACCAACGCCAGTAAGACCCTGGCGAAGGCCCTCAAGGCAGCGCCGCAGGAGGCGCTGGTAGCCGCCGGGGTCGCACCCGCGCACAGGCCGAAACCCGACAAGCGGGCTCTGCCGATGCCGCGCATGGCCGACAGCGAGGTCGAGGAATGACCGCCGTACACAACCACCTGCCGGCCGAAGGCGCGCCGTCCACCGCATTGCCGGCGGAAGGCGACATCCGAATCGGTGTCTACGTCTGCCACTGCGGCAGCAACATCGCCGGCGTCGTCGACGTCGCCGAGGTAGCCCGCTGGGCGGCCGAGAACCTCAAGGACCAGGGCGTCGTCGTCGCTCGCGAGTACAAATTCATGTGCTCGAGCCCGGGCCAGGAGCTCGTCACCGACGACATCAAGAACCTCGGCCTCAACCGCATCGTCGTCGCGGCCTGCTCGCCGCACCTCCACGAGAACACCTTCCGTAAGGCCACGGCCAGCGCGGGCCTGAACCCGTACTTGTGCGAGCTGGTCTCGATCCGCGAACAGGACTCGTGGGTCCACACGGACAAGGCCGCGGCCACCGTCAAGGCCAAGGCCATCCTGGCCGGCGGCGTGGAGCGGGTCCGCCGCAACGAGCCGCTCACCCCGATGACGGTCAACATCAACCCCGCCACGCTCGTCGTGGGCGGCGGCATCGCCGGNNCACATGGCCCAATTCGACAAGACCTTCCCCACCCTCGACTGCGCCGCCTGCATCCTGACTCCCAAGATGGTCACGGCCGGCACGCACCCGAACGTCGAGCTCCTGACCTGGAGCGAGGTCGAGAAGGTCGAGGGCTACGTCGGCAACTTCACGGTCACCGTCCGCAAGCACGCCCGGTACGTCAACGAAGACCTCTGCAACGGCTGTGGCGTGTGCCAGGAGAAATGCCCCAAGAAGGTCCTGGACGAAGTCTTCGAGGCCGGGCTCGGGTATCGAAAGGCGATCTACACGCCGTTCGCCCAGGCCGTCCCGCGGACGCCCGTCATCGACAGACCCAACTGCACCTACTTCGAGAAGGGCACCTGCAAGGCCTGCGAGAAGTTCTGCGAAACCAACGCCATCGACTTCAAGCAGGAAGACACGGTCCTGACCCTCGAAGTCGGCAACATCATCCTGGCCACCGGCTACGACCTCTTCGACGCCCGCAAGATGCAGCAGTACGGCTACGGCAAGCTGCCCAACGTCTTCACGAGCCTCGAGTTCGAGCGCCTGTCCAACTCCGCCGGACCCACGAACGGCGCGGTCGTCCTTCGCGACGGCGTCACCGAGCCAAAGTCCGTGGCCATCGTCCACTGCGTCGGCAGCCGCGACAAGAACCACAACAACTACTGCTCCGCGATCTGCTGCATGCAGAGCCTCAAGTTCGCGCACCTCGTCAAGGAGCACACCGACGCCACGATCTACGACTTCTACATCGACATGCGGACCGTCGGGAAGGCCTACGACGAGTTCTACCAGCGGATCCTTGAGGAAGGCGGCATCTTCATTCGAGGCAAGCCGGCCGAGATCACTGACGTGGCCCGCACGCCTGAGGAAGAGGGCAAGCTCATCCTCCAGGTCGAGGACACGCTGATCGGCCAGCAGCGCCGCTTCCCGGTGGACATGGTCATTCTCTCGAACGGCCTGGAGCCCCGGGCGGATGCCAAGGAGCTGGCGACCCGGTTCGGTATCTCGTGCAGCTTCGACGGCTGGGCTATCGAGAAACACCCCAAGCTCGATCCGGTCGCGACCATGACCGAGGGCGTCTTCGTCGCCGGTTGCGTCAGCGGCCCCAAGGACATCCCGGCTTCGGTAGCGCAGGGCGCCGCGGCGGCCGCCCGAGTCCTGGGCATGATCAATCAGAAGCAGATGAACCTGGAGCCGATCAAGGCAACGGTTCACCCAGAGCATTGCTCCGGCTGCCGGATCTGCAACACGATGTGCCCGTACAACGCAATCTCGTTCGTGGAGGCGGATGGCGTCTCCATCATCAACGCGGCGATGTGTCAGGGCTGCGGCACGTGCGTCGCGGCCTGCCCCGCCGGAGCGATCTCCGGCAGCGGCTTCAGCGATGAGCAAGTCCTCGCCCAGATCGAGGGTCTGCTCAAGATCGGAGCCGACGGGGCGGCTCTCAAGCGGACCGCCTACCCGGTGGCCGAACACGAAGCATTCGAGGAGGCGGTGCGAGCATGAGTGCACAGGCCACTGTCGCACCGGCCCCCGCGGAGGGAGTGGCTCAGGCCGGACCCTTCGAGCCGGTGATCATCGGCTTCACCTGTAACTGGTGCAGCTACCGAGCCGCGGACCTGGCGGGCACGGCGCGGACCAAGTACGAGCCCAACGTTCGGCTGATCAGGCTCATGTGCTCCGGCCGTCTCGACCCCACGTTCGTGCTCAAGGCCTTCGCGGAAGGCGCGGACGCAGTTCTAGTGAGCGGCTGCCACCCCGGCGAGTGTCACTACATCGAGCAAAACTACAAGGCCCTGCGGCGCTTCCAGTTGCTGCAGCGCACGATCGAGGCTCTCGGCATCGAGCCGCAGCGGCTGCAACTCGTATGGGCAAGCGCCGCCGAGGGCGTCCGCCTGGCCGGCGAGATCAACCGCGTAACTGACGAAGTCCGGGCGCTGGGCCCGCTCAACTGGCCGGCCGACACGGTCGTCGACCTGGACGCGGTCGATCTCGAGAAGGCCTGGGAGGCGACCGGCGGCGACGCCGATGGACCGCCAGCAACGGCCGGCGGAACCAACCCCCAGCACGCGGCAGCCTCGCAGCCGGCCACCGAGGTGGCCAAGTGAGCCCCACCGCCAAGCCCAAGCTCGCGATCTTCGGCGCCGCCTCGTGCGGAGGCTGCGACATCGCCATCGTCAACATCCACGAGCACATCGTTGACGTCGCCAATGCCTTCGATATCGTCCTGTGGCCCACGATCATGGACGGGAAGTATTCCGACATCGAGGCGATGGCCGACGGCGAGATCACCGTCACGCTGGTCAGCGGCAGCATGCGCACTAACGAGACGGTCCACCTCTCCAAGCTCCTGCGGCGCAAGTCCAAGTTCATGGTGGCCTTCGGTTCATGCGCAAGCGAGGGCTGCATTCCGGGCCTTGCGAACCTGTCGAGCCGCAAGCAGCTGATCGACACTGCCTTCTCCACGACCAGCACGGACAACCCCAATGGGATCCGGCCGATCTGGGAGTACCAGGCACCCGAAGGCGTCCTTCATCTGCCCGAGTTCGAGCCGATGCTGCGGACCCTGGATCAAGTCGTGGACGTGGACTACACGATCCCGGGCTGCCCGCCCGAGTCCAACCAGATCTGGGCGGCTCTGGAGGCCGTGGTCAAGGCCCTCAACGGCACCGGTCCGCTGCCACCCAAGGGCTCCGTCCTGGGCGCCGGCGAGTCCACGGTGTGCGACGAGTGCGCCCGCAAGCGCGACGTCAAGAAGATCGACCGCTTCGTTCGCATCCAGCAGGTCGCCGCGTTCGACCCGGTGATCTGTCTCCTCGAGCAGGGCCTGCCCTGCAACGGCCCCGCCACCCGCAACGGCTGCGGCGCGCTCTGCCCTGCGGCAGGGGCGCCGTGCATCGGCTGCTACGGAGCGGCCGAGGGCGTCGTGGACTACGGAGCCCGGCTGATGTCGGCGTATGCGTCGGTCGTCGAGGCCCAGAAGCCCGGCGACATCGACAACGTGCTGGACGGGATCGTGGATCCTGCCGGCCAGTTCTACCGCTTCAGCCTGGCCGGTTCGCTGCTCCGCAGCTCAAAGGCGGCCTGGGACACGGACGGGGAGAATTGAGCATGGAACGAATCACCATCGACCCCGTCACCAGGCTCGAGGGTCACGGCAAGATCGAGATCTTCCTCGATCCTGACGGCGAAGTCGCCAACGCCTATTTCCAGATCCCGGAGCTGCGTGGCTTCGAGCGATTCTGCGTAGGTCGCCCCGTCGAAGAGATGCCGACGCTGACCAACCGCATCTGCGGCGTCTGCCCGGAAGCGCACCATATGGCCGCCGCCAAGGCAGCGGACGCGGTGTACCACGTCGACCCTCCGCGACCGGCAAAGCTTCTGCGCGAGTTGCTCTACAGCGCCTTTTACGTAACTGACCACACGACTCATTTCTATGCGCTGGGCGGCCCCGACTTCGTCGTCGGACCCGATGCCCCCGCGTCCGAGCGGAACATCCTGGGCGTGCTGGCCAAGGTCGGCATGGAAGTCGGCGGCCAGGTGATCCAGGCCCGCAAGCAGGGCCACAACGTCATCGAGATGATCGGCGGCCGCAAGATCCACCCGGCCACCGCTGTGCCCGGCGGCATGACCAAAGGCATCACCGAGGAGCAGCGCGTCGAGATAGAGAGGATCGGCCGCTGGTCGATCGACTTCGCCCAGTTCAGCCTGGGGATCTTCGACCAGATCGTCCTAGGCAACGACGCTTTCAAGGAGATGGTTCTCTCCGACGGGTACACCCACCGGACCTACTACATGGGCATGGTGGACCCGAACAACAAGATCAACTTCTACGACGGCAAGATCAGCATCATGTCGCCGGACGGCGTGCGCGCCGGCACGTACGCCCCGGCCGAATACCGCGACTGGATCGCCGAGCACGTCGAACCCTGGACCTACCTCAAGTTCCCGTATCTCAAGAAGGTCGGCTGGAAGGGCTTCGTCGACGGCGCGGATTCGGGCGTGTATTGCGCAACTCCCCTGTCGCGGCTCAACGTCGCGGACGGCATGGCCACACCGCTCGCCCAGGCCGCCTACGAGCGTTTCTACGACACCCTGGCCCCCAAGCCGGAGTCCGGCGGCGGCAAGCGCATCGTCCACCACCGCCTGGCCACGCACTGGGCTCGCCTGATCGAGCTCCTCTACGCCGCCGAGCGAATGGTCGAGCTGGCCACCGATCCGGAGATCACCTCGCCGAATGTCCGCACCGTCCCGACCGAGACGCCCACCGAGGGCGTCGGCACGGTCGAGGCACCGCGAGGCACCCTCACCCACCACTATGTAACCGACGAGCGCGGCGTGCTCACGTCCGTGAACCTGCTCGTGGGCACCACAAACAACTATGCCCCGATGGCGATGTCGGTCAAGAAGGCCGCCGAGAGCCTGATCCACAAGGGCGTGGTAGTCCACCAGGGCCTGCTCAACCGCGTCGAGATGGCCTTCCGGCTCTACGACCCGTGCTTCGGCTGCGCCACTCATTCGCTCCCCGGGGAGATGCCGCTGCAGGTCGCCATCCGCAACTCGGACGGCGAGGTAGTCGAGGTCCTGAAGCAGAACTGCTGACCATCTTGCCCCGGCAAGGATCGTCCATGCCCCGGCAAGACAGCCCAGATCGGAGGTTGGCCATGGCCGACCGGATCGCCCCACGCGCCTCGGTCGGCGACTGCGCCGCCGTCGCGTCGCGCGCCGCGCTCCGCACGATCGTCGTCGGGCTGGGAAATCCCGTGCTAGGCGATGACGGCGTCGGCTGGCGCGTTGCCGACGAGGTCGAGACTCGGCTTGCCGCGGCCCGCCTTGCCACGGACGACGAAAGAGACTGCCCGGAGATCGACGTCGAACGCCTGGGGGTCGGCGGCCTTCGGCTCATGGAATTCCTGGACGGCTACGACGCGGCGATTCTCGTCGACGCCGCCGAGTTCGCGGACCGGCCGCTCGGCGAAGTCCGCTCCTGCGCTCTCGAGGACCTGGACTGCTACGCGGCGGGACATCTCGACTCCGCCCACGATGCCTCGCTGGTCACCGCCCTGGCGCTCGGACGGCGTCTCGGCGCCAGCCTGCCGACGAGCATCCAGACCGTCACAGTGCAGGTCCGCAGCACCGACGAGTTCAGCGAGCAGCTCACTCCCCAAGTCGAGGCGGCCGTTCCGGTGGCCGCGGCCGCAGTCGTGGCGCTGCTGCGAGGCTCTGGGAGATAGCGATGCATCAGGTCGCGCTGGCTCAGGCCGCCCTGGACAAAGTGGTGGCGCGCGCAGCCGAGTTGGGCGTCAGCCGGGTGGCCGCCGTCCATCTGCATCTTGGCGAAGACGATGAGCACACGGAAGATGCGCTCCGCTTCGCCTGGGCCGAAGTCTCGATGGGAACCTGCGCCCAGGATGCCGAGCTCGTCTTCGAACGGGTCCCAGGCGACGGCGTGCGCCTGGCCGCCATAGACGTGGAACGGGACCCGCCAGAACCTGACAAACGGCCCAGCGGAGATGAGGGCGGAATCGGATAAGGTGAGGCAACTCGAGGCGCTCCGGCGCCGCTGATCGCAAGGACTCCGGCACAGGCAGTGGGAGGTTCGGGTTCGAACTCCCAGTCAAGCGTTACAGGCTCCCTGGAGGGAGAGACATGAGTCAGCAATTCGTCGTCCAACTTCCGAATCGACCCGGTGAGCTGGCCCACCTCGCCAAAGCTCTTTGCGCGCGCGGCGTCAATATCGTCCGGGTCAACCAGACCACGGTCGGCGACAAGACCACGGCCGAGATCTTCACGGACTGCTGCGACGAGGACACGACGGACGTCCTCCGCGGCATGGGCTACCCCTTCGTCACCGGCGCCACCGTGACCGTCGAGATCGAGGACTCGCCTTGCGCTCTGGGCGAAATGACGGCCCAGCTCGAGCGCGGCGGCATAACGCTGAGGGGCTGCTGCGTCGTAGGCCGCCACGAAGGCCGAGCCCAATGGTCGGTCGCCGTGGACAACGAACCTCTTGCCCGTCACCTGCTGGGGCTGGACGAAGCCTTGAATCCGGTGCCTACGAAGCGTTAGCGAACGCACCGGGCCCCGAAACTGGGGCCGCCCCGGCGCCGTCGTGGCGCCGTCCTAGCGCCGAGTGCGCTGCTTGATCAAGCGGCCTCGCCGCGTCATGGCATGCGTCGACAGCGCCGCCACTCCCATAGCCACGACGGCCCGCTCGGCCGTGGGGAGCGGCCTCACGATCGCCAGGAACTCCTCCGCCCGCGCCCGATCCACCCGTCCGAGCAGAGCCTGGCCGCGGCCAGTTAGAGCCAGAGTCTTCTGCCGTCTGTCTTCCGTGTCGGCCTGCCGCTCGATCAGCTGCCGCTCAGCGAGCGCGTCAACCATCCGGCTCGTGGCCGAGGGCGAGCGGCCCAGCGTGTCCGCGAGGTCCGCCACGGTCATGGTCCCACTGTCCGCGAGGGCGTACATAGCTGCAAGCTGCGTGAAACCCAGGTTCAGCTCGCCCAGCTGAGCGGCAAAACCGATCACCAGGTCCCGCCAGATCGCGCGTCCCATCGCGATGCGATCGGAGAGCTGCCGTGGGTTCTGCATCCGGCTGCGGGCCGCCTCGACCGGCGCCGACAGGAGCTCTCGCGCCGCCGATTCCACCGCCGTCCGGCTCGGGACCGTCAGCGACGGCAGGTGCAGAAACGGCCGAGGCGATCCCCGCAGCAGGCGGAGGGGCGTCCGCGTCTGGGTGACGCGAAGGGTTGCGGAGACCGGCGCGACTGGCGGTGCGACGGCCTCCTTGTCGGCGACCGGTGCATCCGCGGCGGGAGCGCCCGGCGTGGCATCCTGGTTGGGCGGGACCGGCGGCGCGTCGGGTGGGCGCTGGGCCAGGCTGGGGAATTTGAACTGCGGCATCGCGTCCAGAGTAAGCCTTGACGGTCGATACATGCAAACCTGCACACGCTTTCGAGCGTGGCCCAGTCCGGCCGCCCTACTGTACGGTGAAGAGTTCGCCAGACAGCGGCGACGAATTCGGCAGAGAGATCGACCGGGCGGCCACACCCTTCCTATCGAGGGCACCCGCCGGTCGGAGGAGACCAACCAGACGCTCATGCATCGAATCGCGTTCGTGTTTCCGGGGCAGGGATCCCAGTCGGTAGGGATGGGCAAGGCCCTGGTCCTATCGTCGCCAGCAGCCGCGGCGATCATGGCCGAAGCCGACGCGGCCCTCGGTGAACCGATCAGCCGACTGGCCTTCGATGGCCCGGCCGAGCAGCTCGACCTCACGGTCAATGCCCAGCCCGCACTCGTCGCCACCTCGATCGCCTTCCTGGCCGCGCTGCGCGAACGATGGGTTGCGGCCGGCATCGCCGCCCCTGAGCCAGCGTATTGCGCCGGTCATTCGATGGGCCAGTACTCGGCCCTCGTGGCCGCAGGCGTCATTTCGCTCGGCGACGCAGTCCGGCTGGTCCGCGAACGAGGCCGCCAGATGCAAGCTTCCGGCCGTGGACGGACCGGTGCCATGGCGGCGCTCATCGGCCTGGACGACGCCCGCATGCCGGAGGTGATCGCCCTCGGACAGCCGTTTGGCAGCCTGACCGTGGCCAATCGCAACGCCCCGGGCCAGGTCGTGATCTCAGGCGACAAGGCAGCGGTCGAGGCCGCGGCCGCGGGCGCCCGAGACCTCGGCGCCCGGCGGGCCATCGTTCTACCGGTCTCAGTGGCGGCGCACTCGTCGCTCATGGCGGAGGCGGCCGAGGGAATGACCCGCGTCCTGGCACCGATCGCCTTCTCCGATCCGGCCGTTGCCCTTCTCTCGAACGCCGATGCGCGGCCCATCGCCACGGCAGCGGACGCACGTGGCGAGCTGATCGAGCATCTGACTCGTGGCGTCGACTGGGTCTCCGCGGTGCAGCGGATGACCGCGGACGGCGTCACGACCTTCGTGGAGATCGGTCCCGGCAAAGTCCTGACTGGCCTCATCAAGCGCATCGCGCCAGAAGCCACCGCCCTCGCCACCGACGACGCTTCCGCCCCCGGAGGTATCGCGGTCCCGTTCCTCGACGCATGAACCACCACCACATGCCCGCAATCGCCGCAGGAGTGGCGCATTCGGGCCCCAGGAGGATCTGACCCCCGTGCGCAAGCCTGATTACAACCGGCGAGTCGTCGTCACCGGAATGGGGGTCGTTAGCCCGATCGGCAACGATCTGGACACCGTCTGGGACAACCTGGCCAACGGCCACTCTGGGATCGGTCAGATCACCCACTTCGACACCACCCCATACGAGCACAAGGCCGGGGGCGAGGTCCGCGATTTCGATATCACCAAGTACTGGAATTTCAAGGACGCTCGCCGCACGGAGACCACGGTCCACTTCGCGGTCGCTGCGGCCCGGATGGCCGTGGCCGACTCCGGCCTGGAGATCAACGACGCCAACCGCTACGACGTCGGCNNCGCGGAGCGCGCGCCGTCAGCCCGTTCTTCATCGCCAACGGCCTGGTCGACGCCAGCTCCGGCACCATCGCGATCGAAACGGGCGCCAAAGGCCACAACTTCTGCCCCGTTTCGGCCTGCTCCACAGGCACCACGTCTATAGGCGAAGCCTCCGAAGCCATCCGGCGTGGCGACTGCACCGCCGTCATCACCGGCTCGGCCGAGTCGCCTCTGCTGGAGCTGGTCCACATCGGGTTCACCAACATGCGGGGCATGGGCACGCCGCTGCCGGGCCAGCCGATCGGGTCCGTCTCCCGGCCGTTCGATCGCACCCGCGACGGGTTCGTCCTCGGCGAAGGCGCAGGCGCACTGATCCTCGAGGATCTCGAACTGGCCAGGGCCCGTGGCGCCAGGATCTACGCAGAGGTCGTGGGCTACGGCTCAGCCGCGGACGGTTTCGACATGATCGCCCCCGCAAGCGGTGGAGAGGGCTCGGCTCGGGCCATGAAGATGGCGCTCGAGCGACGTGACGTGCCGGCGGACGAAGTGGACATGATCAACCCCCACGGCACCTCCACGCCGGTCGGGGACAAATGCGAGAGCGAGGCGGTCTGGGCCGCCTTCGGGAAGAACACGCCCAACATCCTGATTTCCGCGACGAAGTCGATGACCGGCCACATGATGGGCGCTGCGGGTGCCTTCGAGGGCATCGCGACCGTCCTGTCCGTCTACCACCAGGCCGTTCCAGGAACGCTCAACTACCGCGAGCCCGATCCCGAATGCAACGTCAACGTTGCAACCCAGACGATCGAGAAGCCAATCCGGTACGCCCTCTCGAACAACATCGGCCTGGGCGGCCACAATGCGGCCGTCATCTTCAAGCGCTACGCGGGCGACTGAGGAGGCCGGGGCGCCGCACGCTCCGGCATCGTGGGCTCATTTTTGCAACAGCGGCCCTGTCGAGCCTCGCGTGGGCCATGATCGTGCCAACGTTTGTTCCGGCGTGACCGGTTGCGCCGGCGGCGTCGTCCCCAACCGACGCGTGGCGCAGCGTTCGTCGAAGTCGGTCACGGTTACGGGCAGCATTGGAACGGGTTGACATGGTTGGCAAGCGGTCGGTAACAGCAGAGGCTCCAGTGAGGGCTCTCATCTCGGACGACGCGCTCGAGACGAGCAAGCTCCTGGTTGAGTTCCTGCATGCCACCTATGCCACGCGGCGCAAGCTGAACGTCGGCTCCACAGCGGCCGGTTCCGGTTCGGGGGAGACCGGGGTAAGCGAACGGAGCATGTCCGAACACGCCGTTCGAGCGGCCATTCATATCTACCAGCACGGCGACCGTACGATCGGCCAGATCGCGGCCGGCCTGGGCATCTCCTACGGCTGGGCCAGCCGCGTGGTGGAGGAGCTCGAGGGCGAGCAGTTCGTCATTCGCCAGCGCGACGCCAACGATCGCCGGGTCGTCCACGTCCGCCTCAACGAGGGCGCGCTCGATCGAGTCGAGCATGAGTATGCGTTGCGCGGCGAGGCGGTGCGGCGTGCCCTGGAGCCTCTTTCCGAGAGAGAGCGGGCGGGCGTCCGCCACTTCCTCCGCCGCGTCATCGACCTCACGCGCGAAGCCGTCCCGGCGACTCGGTAGGCTTGTTCGGCGCCCGCCACCCGGCCCCGAGCCGGTACAATCCACTCAAGAGGTCACACGGCGATCAAGCCCGCGACCGCCCGAACGCCGTCCGGCGGAAGGGTCCACCCGTGCCCACCCGGGGTAGACGAACCGGAGCGCATGCCGCTGCGGCAGCCGCCCCGCCAGCTGACACGTCGTAGGAGATGTCGTGCCCAATCAGGATCTCGCCCGCCGCGCCGTCGTCACCGGTCTCGGGGCCGTCACTCCCATCGGCATCACGGCCCGAACCTATTGGGAAAGCCTGATCGCCGGAGTCTCGGGCGTCGACACGATCAGGTGTTGGGACCCGTCCGGGCTCGACGTGCGCATCGCGGCGGAGGTCAAGGACTTCGACCCCACGGTTGCCATGGACCGCAAGATGGCCCGCCGCATGAGCCGTTTCGTCCATTTTGCGATGGCCGCCGCGACCGAAGCCGTCGAGGACGCCGGCATCGACTTCGCCGCCTACACGCAGGACGAGATGGATCGGGTCGCGGTCAGCGTGAACACCGGCGGGGGTGGGATCGAGCAGGTGATCGAAGGTACACGGGTTCTGGCCGAAAAGGGCAACGGCCAGGTTTCGCCGTTCGCCATTCCGGCCCTGTCCGGCTCGATGGCAGCCTGCCAGGTCTCGATCAAATACGGCATCACCGGGCCGGTCATCACCCAGGTCGCCGCCTGCGCCAGCAGTGTGATCGCCTTCATCGACGGTCTCCGCCTGATCCAGGAAGGGGAGGTCGACGTCGCGGTCGTGGGCGGCTCCGAGGGCAACCTCGTGCCCATCGCCTTCGCCGCGCTCGGCAACATGGGCGCGCTGTCGCGCCGCAACGACGATCCCACGCGCGCCTCGCGACCGTTCGACCGGGACCGAGATGGCTTCGTCTTCGGCGAGGGCTCGGGCATGGTCGTCCTCGAGTCTGCCGAACACGCCCTTGCCCGCGGGGCGAAGATCCAGTGCGAGGTCGTGGGCGGCGCCCTCACCGCGGACGCGTTCCACATCAGCGCTCCGGAGCCAACTGGCCGCGGCGCCAGCGCGGCGATGACGAAAGCCCTGCGCCGTTCCGGCGTGGCGCCCGACGAGGTCGACTACATCGTGGCCCACGGCACCTCCACGCCGCTCAACGACGCCACGGAAACGCGCGCCATCAAGACGGCCTTCGGCGATCACGCCCGCAAGGTCGCCATCAGCTCGCCCAAGTCGATGGTTGGCCATCTTCTCGGGGCCGCGGGCGCCGTGAGCGGACTGGCAGCGATCGGCGCCATCCGCGAGGGCGTGATCCCGCCGACGATCAACCTCGAGAATGCGGACCCCGAGTGCGACCTCGACTACGTCCCCAATGTGAAGCGGATCAAGCGGGTCGACACGGCGATCATCAACGGCTTCGGGTTCGGCGGCCAGAACGCGGTGGCCGTCTTCCGCCGCTTCCACATCTAGCCCGACGCTTGCGGGCTGCCCTCATCACGGTCCGAGCCGGAATCGGACGCGGTCCGGGGCCCGCAGTGCGAACGTGTACGATGACTCCGTGGCTCGCCGTCGACTGATACCCGCGTGGCTGCGCCGTGGATTCCAGGCCGGCGCCATCGCGGCACTGTTGTCCGGCGGCACGCTGCTGGCCTACCACCTGAGTCGCCCGACCCCGCGCGTAGCGCTGCCCCAGGGCATCGATGGCGCCCTCATCCTCGTCCCCGCCCTGCTCGCCCTTGGCGTTCTGGCGGTCAGCCTTCCGATCTTCATGGCCGCGACCCGAAGCGAGGCGATCTTCGGAGCGCTGGTCGGGTTCATGGTCGCGGCCGACCTGCTCATGGCGGTCTCGTTCGTCTCGCGGGAGCTCATCGAGGTCCACTTCCTGACGCGCAGCCTGCCGCTCGGAGTGGTCGCGGCTGTGCTTTCGGTCCCGGTCGCACTGGTTGGCCTGGCGGCGTCGCAGTTCGTCTCCGAGCATGGCTTCGGCCACACAGCGGGACTGCGAGGCGTGATCGGCGCGGCCGTCGCTGCGTTCGCGATCGCGCTCCTCTGGCCGTTCGTCGGCTGAAGCCCGGGCGGACAACTCCCGCCGCCGGCGCTGCGGTGGCACGGCACGGCGGCGCTGTGTGGCCCTCGAATCCCCACCCATGGGGACCTACTCGCCGGCCGCCGATTCACCTACCAACAGCCCATGGTCGGGCCGGAGTCCAGCTGAGATCATTCTCGTACGGAGCCAACTCCAACTCGTACGGAGCCGACTCCAAACGGGTCCGCCGTCCTACGCCGCCAGCGCCTGCAGCCGTGCTGTGGCCACACCAGAGAAGAAACGATGCCCACTTCCCACGCCCGGCGAGGGATCGCCCTCGTGGCGGCGTCAGCGCTCATTTCGACCGCCGCCTTGCTTTCTCCTTCTGCCCTCGCTCGGTTCTCCGTCCCAGTGTCGTCGCCATCGATTCCGGCAGAAACCGCGAGATCTGTCGTCCAATCCGGCCCCACCGGGTCTGTTCCGACCGCGATGCCGACGCCAGTGCCCATCGCACTCCCCACCTTGATGGCCGCGGTTGCATCTGAGTCTCTCATCCCGGGCACGACGCCTAGACCTGCCCGAACGGTGAGCAATCTGGCATTCACGCATCCCGTCGACTGCGGTTCAAACTCGTGCCAGGTCCGCCTGGACGTCTACCAGCCTGCCGGAGTCGGGCCGTTTCCGGAAGTCGTGCTCGTCCACGGAGGTCCGTCCGGGCTCGGCGGTCGAGCAGGTTTGAGCGCCTTCGCCCGCCAGATAGCCGCGGCCGGCTATGTCGTCTTCAACACGGACACACGGGACAATGCTGCTATCGGAGGCGGGTATCCGGGAGCATTCCAGGACCTGGCCTGTGCCGTTCGCTTCGCCAGGGCTAGCGCGGATGAGTTCGGCGGCGATGCGGCCAGAGTCGCACTCGTAGGCCACTCGCTCGGCGGCTTCGTAGGCTCTGTGGTCGCGCTCGACGACGATGAGCTGGGCGCCAACTGCCTCGCCGACGGCTCGGGGAGACCCGACGCATTCGTCGGTCTCGCGGGCAACTACAACCTCGATGCCCCGGAGGTTTCAGGCGATCTACACGAGTTCTTCGGCGGGGCGGCGGCCTCGACCGCCGCGGCCAGATCCGCCAGCGACCCATTCAACTACGCTCTCGGGACGCCCATCCCCGTTCGTCTGGTCGCCGGGACCAGCGATGGGACCGTCAACCCGTCCGCATCCGTAGCGCTCAACGCGTTTCTGACTCAGAAGGGCTGGGACGTGAGCCTGAATCTGATAACCGGAGCCACGCACGTATCCCTGGTCCGCTCGACCGCCGCCGGTCAGGCAAGCCTGGAGGCCATCCGGCAAGCCGTCGCCGCTGCCGGCCGCCCTGCCCAGGAGGGCTGACACCGACCTGCCGCCCAAGACGCCGGCCCGTGGACGGAGCCGCAGCCGCCGCTTCCGAGGCCGCGATCGCGAACTCACCGGAACTGAAGGGCGTATCGCGGCCTGAAACTGGGCGATGTTGGAGTCACGCCCCGATCCGATGCCATTCCCTCGCCTCAACCGCTCAAGGCGAACCCACCACCGGTTCCCCCTCCCAGGGTCCTTGACCGGAGCGGCCATCGCCTCAGCCGCACTCATCCTGACGGCGGCAGCCTGGTCCGACACGACGAGCGCCACCAATCAGACACTCCAGTTGATGGGTTTCGATCCCGATCGAGCCCAGTTGATTACCGCGCTGCTCGTTGGAGCGGCTGCGGCCGCAGCCGCCACGCTGGTAACCGGCCGAAGGAATCAGAGGCCGTTCTTGGGCTGGCCGTTGCGGCGGCTCTCTTCGGTGGCACTTTCCTTGAAGAGACTCGATCGGCGCGAGCCAGCAGTGGCGCAGCGGGGAACTTCGACCCGGCGGGCTGGCTTCTGACACTGACGACGCTCATGGTCAGCGGATTGCTACAGGATTGGGCCTCGCGTCTCGCGGTGGTCAAGGTGCTGTGATCGAAGCCGTCCAACTCCGGTCCCAGGACGGCCCCGGGACTGCCTGGGCGGACTCTAGACTGGGATCGCGGCCGGGTTCAGGGCAGCTGCTTCGCGCGGGTTCCTGCCGGCGTGGCGTAGCCGCAGCGAGTTGGTGACCACGCTCACTGACGAGAGGGCCATCGCGCCTGCCGCCAGGGCCGGGTTCAGGGTGATGCCCGTGAATGGATACAGCAGGCCCATGGCAACCGGTATGAGGACGATGTTGTAGCCAAAAGCCCAGGCCAGATTCTGGCGGATGACCCGCAGAGTCTGGCGTGACAGCCGGATCGCCGCCGAGACGCCGCGCGGATCGCCGCCGACCAGCGTGACGTCAGAGGCCTCCAGGGCAACGTCCGCCCCGGTGCCGATGGCAATTCCGACATCCGCCTGGGCCAGCGCGGGGGCGTCGTTGATGCCGTCGCCGACCATAGCGACACGCAGGCCGCGGGCCTGGAGACTGGCCACGGCTGTGGCCTTGCCAGCCGGCAGAACCTCGGCCATGACGCGTTCTGGCGCGATGCCGACCGCCGCCGCAACGGCCCGGGCGGTCGCGTCCTGATCGCCGGTGACGAGCCAGACTTCGATGCCGGCGGCCGAAAGCTCGCGCACGGCGAGCTCGGACTCGGGCTTGATCTCGTCGATCGCGGGCAGCACGCCGGCGGCTCGACCGTCGCAGGCGACGTAGACGAGGGCGGCGCGAGGAACGCGCAAGGACACTAGCCCGCCCAACTCGACGCCTTCCGAAGCCAGGAACGCGGCGGTCCCGACGACGATGCGGCGGCCGTCGACCAGGCCTCGGACGCCGCGCCCGGCGACAGCCTCGAAGTCTTCCACTGGGCGCCGGCCAAGGCCCTTCTCCGAGGCGGCCGAAAGGATGGCCGCTGCCAGCGGGTGCTCGCTCCCCCGCTCCACGGACGCGGCGAGATCCAGAACCTCGTCCGGGGCGAAGCTCGGTGCCGTCACGACTTCGCCAATGGAGGGCCGCCCGCGGGTCAGCGTGCCCGTCTTGTCGAAGACGACCGCGTCCACTCCCGCCGCCAGCTCGAGGGCCTCGCCGCCGCGGATCAGGATGCCGGCCTCAGCGCCGTTGCCGGTCCCGACCATGATCGCCGTAGGAGTGGCCAGACCCATGGCGCAGGGGCAGGCAATCACAACGACGGTGATGAACGCGACCAGGGCATGCGTTGGGCGCGGCTCCGGGCCGAGCAAGAACCACGCCGCAAACGTCGCTGCGCCGACCGCCAGCACGAAGGGTACGAAGACGGCCGCGATCCGATCTGCCAGCTGCTGGATCTGCGCTTTTGACCCCTGCGCCCGCCGAACCACTTCGACGATCTGGGCCAGGGCGGTGTCACGGCCGACCCGCGTCGCCCGGAAGAGGAACGTGCCGTGGCCGTTCATCGTCCCGCCGATCACCTCTGCGCCGGGCCCCTTCTCGGCCGGGATCGGCTCGCCGGTGAGCATCGACTCATCCACCGCGGAGGTTCCTTCGGCGACCCGTCCGTCGACCGGCACCCGCTCGCCGGGACGGACACGCACGAGGTCGCCGACGCGCACCTCCTCGAGCGGGACGTCTACTTCCGCGCCGGCGCGGACGATCCTCGCGGAGCGAGCCGACAGCCCGATCAGCGCCTTGATTGCGCCCACCGTCTGGCCCTTCGCTCTGGCCTCGAGCCAGCGACCGGTCAGGATGAGCCCGATGATCGCCGTCGAGCTGTCGAAGTAGATCTGCGGCTCGATGCCGGCGGAGCGGAGCACGTCCGGCGCCACCGTCACGAGCACGCTGAACGCCCAGGCCGCGCTCGTGCCTACTACCACGAGAGTGTCCATGCTCGTCGTTCCGTGGCGAGCCGCGCGGAGCGCCGCCCGGTAGAAGCGACGCCCGGCCAGGAACTGGACGGCCGTCGCGGGGCCGATGAGCAGCCACGCGGCCTGCTCAGCCGTCCACGGCGCATTCGGCAGGTACATCACGAACATCGCGGCCGCGGCAACGACCAGCGAGGCGGCCGCGGTCAGCCCGAGGACTCGCTGCTCGCGCGCCCGGACGGCGGCCTCGTAGTCGGCCTCGTCCAGCAGGGTGGCGCGGACGCCGGCCTTGGGTTCGGGCAGCTTGCGCACGTCGTACCCGGCTGCCTCGATCGCCCGCGCGATCTCGTCGAGCCCGGCCACCTCCGGGAGGTAGCGAACCGTGGCGACTTCGGTCGCGAGGTTCACGTTGGCCTCCGAAACGCCCGGAGTCTTGCGCAGGAAGCGCTCGATCCGGTTCACGCACGAGGCGCAGCTCATCCCCTCGATCGGTAGCTGGATCTCAGCGGAAGGGTCGGTTTGGGGGTGGGCGGCTGGTGCGGCTGGTGCGGCTGGTGCGGCGGCATGCATACTCCGGGGGAGTATATGCCGGACTCGCAGAACGGGCAACCGATGGGCGTTGTCTGGGCTGGCCATCGTCGAAGGCGGGCCCCGGCTGCGAGCGTTGTCGGACGTCTGGCTGTTCCACCCCGCCCGAGCAAAGCGGCGTTGTTGGCCAGGTTGACGCCAGGCTGCCGCCGAACTACCGGGTCAGAGCCGCGGCCAGAGTGAGCCCGGTTTCGCGCTCGGAGAGTTCCCAGAGCTGCGCGAGCTGGGACGGATTGTCGATCGAGCGGCCGACCTTTCGGACGACGGGCGCGCCGAACGAGAACCAGCGTGGCGCATAGAGCGTGCCTCCGACCGCAGCCGGATCTGTGCCGGCCCGGAGCTGCGGCAGCGCTCCATTTGCGGCCTTCTGAGCGACAAACGGGGCAGCCAGGACCCAGAACCGCTGCTGCCAGCCGTTCATGGCTTTCGCACTCGTGGCCTGGAGATTCGTCCTGGCGAATCCCGGATCGGCCGCGTAGGCGGTGACGCTCCGGCCGGCCAGCCGGCGATTCAGAGCAATCGCGAACTGGAGATTGGCGCGCTTCGACATGCCGTAGGCGGCCCAAGGCTTGTAGCAGCCGCGCATGTGCGGATTCGTAAGGTCGTACTTGCCCGCGGTGAAGCGGGCGATCGACGAGGTGCTCACGACGCGCCCGGCCGGAGCTGCCAGCAGGGCGGGCAGCAGCCGCATCGTCAGCGCGAAGTGGCCCAGGTGGTTCGTCCCGAACTGGATCTCGAAGCCGTCCGCGGTATTGCCCTCGGGTACGGCCATGATGCCGGCGTTGTTGAACAGCAGATCGATCCTGGGATGGGCCTCCGTCACGACGCCGGCGAATGCGGCAATCGAAGCCAGCGAGCCGAGATCGAGCCGTCGGATCTCCAGAGACGCGCCCGGCACGGTCGCCTCGATCTCCCTGCGGGCGACCTCGGCCTTGGCGAGGTTGCGCGCTGTCATGATCACGTGTGCCCCATGCGCCGCGAGGTGGCATACCGTGGCCTGTCCGAGACCGCCGTTGCCTCCGGTGACGATCGCGACCTTGCCGGACTGATCGGGGATATCGCTCGCCTTCCAGCCCATCGCCCACTCCTGCAAACTGCGTTGGCCCTTGCCGTTCGAACGCCCTCCGCCATTATCGCGGCCGGTCAGGCCGGCCACTGGCGGCTGGCTGACGACCAACCGATGGGAAATACCCTGGCAGCCGCCTACTGCCGCGCGACAGGCCTCATCGGGAACACGCCCACTACGGCGGGGCTGTCAGGGTCGAGCAGCATCTCGCAACCAACGTCGCCGGCCCGCACGAGCTCGCCGAGGAAGCTGGCCTGCTCCGGCGGAAGCCCGACATAGATGGTGCCGCTCCCCGTTGCCACGGGACTGACTTCGTCCTCGATGCCCTCTATCTCGAAGCGTCGTCGAAGCTCGTGGACGGGCACGTACGGGCGGCTCTTGATGAAGCGCCGCATCTGGGCGAGGGTGCATGAAACGCGCCTGATGCGGGGCGCTTGAGCCTCCCCCACTCCGGCCGCGATCCCGTCTGGCGCGTCGACATCGTGGTCGGCCGCGGACTCCGCCGTTGCGGGCACCGCGACTGCGGGCGCAGCAACCGGCCGCGGCGTGAAGCCAGCCGGGCGGCCAGAACCGCGACTCCTCATCGGAGGCCGCTGTTCGACGCGGTCGCCGTGCACGCCGTTCGCCGAGCCGCCGTTCGCCGAGCCGCCGTTCGCCGAGCCGCCGGCTCCCGAATCGACGACGGGTTCGCCGTCGAGGGGAGCGGGCCCGTTGGGGGATACGACGCCGGTTGGCGTCGGAGTGCCGATGGCGCCCCCGTGCCTGCCCCGGCCTCGCCGGCGTGGGCTCATCAGTTGCGTGCCGCGGCCTGCTCGGCAGCTTCGGCTGGGGAGACCCCGGCCAGAACCCGCTGCGCGTAGCGCTCTGCGAAGCCGCTGGCGGCCTGTTCGGGCACGATTGCGTGGATCGAGTCCCGGTCGAGGCCGTAGCCGTACTTGATGGCCGCGATGTTCTCCTCGATGTACTTCTTCGGCAGCGCCTCGGTCAGGTGCTTGTCGGTAAAGTCGACGTCGCAGATGCACAGCAGCCGGCCCAGGGCGATCATGTTGCCGAAGAGATCGCGCCCGAACTTCTCGACGCCCAGCTGGAGGAACGGGATTTCTTCGCCCGTCTCACCTGGCTTGATGAGGCCGCAATCGGCAATGACGTAGTCGGCCACAAGATGGGTCGGTCCGCGGTCGGCAAGGCGAAGGACGACGTCGGCGCACTCGACGACGAAGTTGGAGATCGGCTCGCGGTCGTACTCAAGGAAGGCCTCGCTCATGCCGCCTCGAACCGATGAGTCGTAGTCGAAGAGAAGCGTGACTTCGTAGCCCATGACGGCGAGCAAGCTGGCCATGGTGTTGCCGATGACGCGAACGCCCTGGCCCCCGACGCCGTCGATGACGATGGACTTGGCTGCCATCCGATTCTCCTCCGCCTGACCGAGTCTACTTCGCCGAGTTCGGCGCCGAAGGCGCGGAACTCGCCGGGCCGGCCTTGGACGTCCCGTCCCCGGCGACGAGCTGGGGTTCGGCCTGCCTCTTGACGATGCCGAGCTGATGAGGCTCGAGACGTGTCGATCCCGGGGGGGCGGCCTTGTACTCGGTCTTGTAATGCTGGAGCATGTCGTTGGCGCTGGCGAACCCGATCCGCCGCCCATTGTTCTCGATGCACTGGCTGGCGACGTCGACGAAGGCAAAGCCCGGCCACTGGATCGCTTCCTTGATGGCCTTGCGCATCGGGCCCTGGTGGTAGACGGTGGTCTTGGCGTAGTACGAGTTCGGATTCGTATTGACCAGGCCCTGGAGGTTGATCGGCGCATAGGCGGCGCCGGCAGGCGAGGAGATCGTGTTCGTGCCCTGGGGCGTGGTCGGTCCGGTCTGGCCGCCGGTCAATCCATAGATCTCGTTGTTGTTGCAGATCACAGTCACGTTCGGGTTGCGACGGATCGAGTGGAGCAGGTGGTTGCCGCCGATCGAAGCCGTGTCGCCGTCGCCGGACACGACGATGACGTTGAGTTCGGGCCTCACGATCTTGATCGCCTCGGCGACCGGAAGCGTCCGACCGTGGAGCGTGTACACGGACTCGAAGTTCATGTAGGCGCCCATCCGACCGGTGCACCCGATGCCGGTGATCAGGACGGTATTGTTCTTGTCGAGGCCCAACTCGTCCATCACGTTGGCCAGCTGCTGCATGATCAATCCTATGCCGCAGCCGGGGCACCAGATCGTGGGGAAGAGATCGGTCTTGAGCTTGTCCTTGACTGCCATGGCGGTGAACCTCTTGGGGGACGCGGGTCAGCCGACCGAGCGGCTGCCAGCCGGAGCCGGCGACGTTGCGCCGGGCGCGGCGGGGCCGGACGGCGCGGACTCTGTCGGAAGCATCCCGATCGAGTCCAGGCCTTCACGAATCGCCTCGATGCTCATTCGGCCGCCCAGCAGAGGTACTCGCTCGACGCGCCGCAGGAGCATCCGCTCCACGAC
>PMKN01000001.1 GCA_003158675.1 Chloroflexota bacterium
GGCCGATTTAGGTGATCATGCCCAAGATGCCAAAGTTCGTCTCGGCCCGATCCGCAGAGGCCGCTCCGGAGTCTCCCGAGGCGCTCTTCCGGAGCCTCCGGCCGACTGAGGCGAATGTCCGGCACCTCTGGGCCCACCAGGCCGACGTTCTCAGGAGCTATCACGCGTCCGCCGGAAAGATCCCAGACGTGGCCTTGGAACTCCCTACGGGCGCCGGCAAGACCCTCGTGGGATTGCTTCTCGCCGAGTTCAAGCGGCGCGCCGAGGGTGACCGAGTTGCCTATATCTGCCCAACTACCCACCTGGCGAACCAGATCGGAGCCAAGGCGCGCGGCTACGGCATACCTGCCGTTGTGCTTACCGGGACGGCAGCCAACTACGACCAGTCAGCGCTCCTCCAGTATCAGCGATCTCAAGCGGTCGCCATCACCAACTACCACACGATCTTCAACGCCAGCCCGAAGCTTGACCAAGCGCAGGTTCTAGTCCTGGATGACGCCCATGCCGCCGAGGGGCCTGTGGCGTCGCCCTGGACGATCGAGATAGGCAGATCGGCCAATGGTGCGGCCTATCGAGCAGTCTTGGATACGCTCGCGGACCGGCTCCCTGAGGTTTTCGTCCAGCGACTCTACGACGACAGCCTGGATCCATATCTCAGAAACGTTGTCGAACTGCTTGGTCCGCACGACCTTGCAGGCCGAGTCGAGGAGTTGAATGAGGCTCTCGAAACGCACCTCACAGGCGGGCCCGCATACTCGGCTCGAACGGTTTCCGATAGCCTCGCCTATTGCCTCTGCTACATCTCGTGGAGCCAAGCGCTAATCCGTCCGTTCATTCCACCGACAGTAGGCCACACGGCGTTCACAGCCGCTAGGCAACGCATTTACATGTCGGCGACACCCGGTTCGGCCGGTGAACTGGAACGCGCCTTCGGGGTCGTCCACATCGAACGACTACCCATGCCCGCAGGCTGGGAGGCCCACGGCACCGGACGCCGGCTGTTCCTTTTTCCGGGCGCTCGTGGCGATAACAGCGAAGCCGACGCATTTATCACGGCAGCGATCGACATGGCCAAGCGTGCGCTGGTAATCGCGCCATCCCAAACGGAGCTCGACACATTTCTGGTAGAGAACGTGCCAGAAGATACGGTCGTGCTCAGGGCGTCCGATATCGAGAAGAACCCTTCCGTTCTCGACTCGAAACCGAGGGCGGTTCTCGGCCTCGCCAACCGCTACGACGGCCTAGATCTTCCGGACGAATCCTGCCGGATGATCGTCTTGGACGGTCTTCCTTCGGGTACGCATCTCCAAGAGCGTTTTCTGTACGAGACCATCGGTGCCAAGCGCGCACTCGATGAGCGGATCCGAGCACGACTCACCCAAGGAGCTGGTCGTTGCACGCGGAACGCGAACGACTTCGCCGCGGTCGTTATCCGCGGCGCGACGCTTCTCAGCTACCTAGCGAAGCAAGAGAACGTCAGGCCGATGCATCCGGAACTGCAGGCCGAGATCGAATTCGGCTTCAGGAACTCGGAGTCGGCAGGAACCGATCTGCTCGAGATGCTCGAATCGTTCTTAGCTCAGGACCAGGATTGGATCGAGGCCGACGGCGACATCGCTTCGGACGCAATCGAGCGAGCAAGCGGGCCAGCAATCGGTGCCGGCCGGTTGGGCGAGTCTGCCCAGTTTGAAGTGCGGTGCTGGCAGGCAGCGTGGCGTGGTGATATCGATGAAGCCGTGGCCATGGCCCAGAGGGTGGCTGACATCCTGGAGGGCGATGACCTCCGAGCGTACCGCTGCTTCTGGCTCTACCTCGCGGCCTCGTTCGCTTACTGCTCGACAAACCCCAAAGTCACGGCCGGAGCACCGAAGCTGGCAACGGAAGCCCGAGCCTGTGCCGCGCACGGTAGATGGGTACCCAGATTCGCCGACAAAGCGAGTATCCCGAATGCGACTCCGGCCGAGGACGAGCGGGCCGAACGGGCCGCACATTGCTTGGAGCAGCTCCTCCTCCGAGGCAGCAAATTCGAGCGACGGCTGGCAACGATAGAGGGAAACCTGTCGCAGGCGGCCGCGACTCCGTTCGAGATGGGGCTCCAGAGCTTAGGCGAGCTGCTGGGCTTCGAGTCTGTCCGGCCGCCTGGCCAGGCGCAGCCTGATGGAGCTTGGCGAGAAGGAGTGCTGTATTGGTTCCTGTTTGAGGCAAAGACGGAGGAACTGCCTAACAATCCGGTGACTCCGAGCGAGCTGCGCCAGGCAGCCTCCCATGAAGCATGGATTCAGAATCAACTGGGTTGGGCGAAGGCGCAGTCCGTGATGTCGTGCGTCGTTTGCGACAAGAGCACCGTCGACAATGACGCGGCGGCAATCGCACAGTCGATCTACGTGGTCAAGCCGGACAAGCTTCGTGCGATCGCCCGCGAGGCTTTCGCGTCGTATAGGGCGGTAAGACCGATTGCGCCAGGCCTCACCGATGAGGAGATCGTCTCCGCATTTGCCAAAGAATTCCGAGAACGAAGACTCGATTCAGCCTCGCTCTTTCTGGCCCTGAGCGAACGGCCGATCGCCCGCATGAGGAAAGCGTCGGACAAGGGGCAACCTGGGCCGGTTGAGCCCGCGATGGATCTGGACAAGCCGCTCCGAGACAATTGACGGAGCCCCCATCAACTCTGGCCCGAACGGGACCGCGTAGAAGACAACCAGGCTGGAGATGTGCATGACAGTCGATGCCCTGATCTCCCTCCGG
>PMKN01000062.1:0-14933 GCA_003158675.1 Chloroflexota bacterium
CTTGAACTCGGTGCCGGCGTACTTCGAGTACAGGACCCGATCGCCTACCTTGACGTCCATCTGCTCGCGCTTGCCATCATCGAGAATCTTGCCCGGGCCGGCGGCGAGGATGACGCCTTCCTGCGGCTTCTCCTTGGCCGTGTCCGGCAGAACGATGCCGCTCTTGGTCATCTCTTCGCGTGCGCTCGGCTTGATGACGACGCGATCGCCGAGGGGCTGAAGCTTCTTGCTGGTCGCAGTGGCGGTTGCCAACGCGCAATCCTCCTGGGGGACGGCCGGCTCGTACCGACCGTCGTAATTCCTGGATATGACTTAGCTCGGGGCCGACGGGACGCTCCGAACTGCCGGGTCCGCCTCGATGCTCCGCAGGCAACGACCTCAGAGCCAGGCGACGGCCGTCACGGCAGCAGCGCATCCCATTCGATGCCTCACCGTGCATTAGCACTCTACCAACGAGAGTGCTAACAGCCTACCCAGGGTCGCTGTGACTGTCAAGCGCGGCGGCCGGCGCGGGGCGGGGTGCGCCACAGCCGGGTGGTAATCCGCCGCACACCTTGACGGCCCTCCTGATCTCAAGCAAGTCATCGGCCCGGTGCCGTGGGCGGACGTTCGTCGCGCGATGCTGGACAGCATCTCGGATCTGCTCTCTTACCTCGACCGCGACGAACGGAATGTCGTGCTCACATTCGTGCGCATCTGGACGAGCTGGCCGAACGTGCGGGACATAGGCCGGCTGCGGCACGGCCTATGTTGCGGCGTCGGCGGCCCGGCGGCGCGGAGGCGCGGCGCGACGGACGGGCCGTCGCATCGACAGCTCCGCCCAACAACCGGAACCGCGCGCCGGCTGGCATCGATGACCCTGTCGAGATCCGGGTGCCGGCAGGCAGCGCGACCGCCTGCACGTAGCAGCGCCGGTCGATTACAGGGTCTTGCCGATCGTGCTCAGGATCTTCGAGATGTTGCCGCCCAGGAAGAACAGTGCAGCAATCGCGATGACGGCGATGAGGGAGAGGATTAGGGCATACTCCGCTAGGCCCTGACCCCGAGCGAATGGGTAGAGGCGCACGACAAACGACCTCCGGACGATATCGGTCCCCGAGTTGCGGGGGCGGGATGATGACACGCGCATCGTGCGCTTAATGGGGTACCGCGAGAAGCCGTACTCACGGCAGAGCGGATCGGCGACGGTGGTACTCCAAATTACGTAGTCGAGCCGAGTCCGATCAGCGAGGGCGCCCCTGCCGAGCGCGCTCAATAGTCCGGATGTGCTCGAGCCGGTGGATCGAACGGTCGAGGAGAGCCGGGCGTTCGGCCATGATGGTCGCGACCGGCGTGGCGGCGGGCAGGGTCGCGATCAGGCGGTCGACCACCTCAGCCGCGTCGAGCGTGTCGGCGACGGCGGCCTGGGGTGCGGCCACCGAGAATGAACTCCATGTCGGCGGCAGGGCGTCGTTGAGGAGGTCGGCCAGATCGGGAGGGATCTGGGTCGGCTGGGCGCCCGGGTCGGCGGCCAGGGCCGCTCGCCAGCGCGCGGCCAGGAAGCGGTCCCAGAGGGTGAGATGGCCCAGCACCTGGCCGATGGTCCATCCGCCTTCGTCGGCAGCGATCGACAGATCCGCGTCCGATATGGTCGCGAGAACGGCGGACAACTGAGCCCGGCTGGCCTCGTTGCGGGTCAGATGATCGCCGAGCGCGGTGCCTGCCGCGGCGCCGGAGGCGGTGCCGACCGCCAAGCCGGCCCCTGCGCCGGCAACGGCCGCTGCCAGCGCGACTTCGAGCCCGCGCTCGATCTGGTCCAGATGCTCGCCGCGATGGCGGTGGCGATGGAGCATGTACGCGCTCGGCGAACCCTCCAGCGCCTCGACGGTCGCATCGGGGGCGCCCGAGATCAGAGCGTCGAGCCTGGTCGCCGCCTCGAGCGCCACAGCCGGGATACCCGACGCGGAGATCGCGGCCAGGTATGGATCCAGCGAGGCGTTGGCCAGATGTTCGGCGGCGATGATCGACTCGTCCTGCGCGGCCCAGGTTCCGGCCAGCATTTCTGTCCAGCGCGCGGCCTGCCAGCGATCCCAGAAGCCCACGTGGGCCAGAGCCGAAGCCACGGTCCAGCCGCCGCCGAGATCGACGGCCAGCTGTGCCGGCCGCAGGGTTTCAACGAGACTGGCGAGGCGCGCCCGAGACTCGTCGTTGGCGCGTTCGAAGCCGCGATCGGTCATGTCAGCTGCCTCCACAATGGCGCGAGGATGACGCGTGATGTGGGTCTCAGCCCAGGGAGTGGCTCCGGAACGTGGCGTCGTACGCGGCGACGAGGTCCGCGCCAATCCTATCGAGGCTTTCGCCGCGCTGCTGAGCGAGCCACTCCCCGGTGACGCGGACCCACGGCGGGGAGTTGCGCCGGCCTCCGAACCCGGGCACGGAGCCGCGCGGGACGCCGGGCGGTGCGAGGTACGGGGAGTCCGTCTCGATCAGCAGCCGCTCCCCGGGGACGAGCCGCGCGACATTCTCCGACGCCTCTTCGCCGCCACGGAACACCAGCCCGCTGAACGAGATCGCGAGGCCCAGCTCCAGCGCGGCCTCGGCGTAGTCCAGCGGTCCGGAGAAGGAGTGGAGCACGGCCGGCGGGCGATCCCCGAATGCGGCCGTCGAGACCGCTCCCCCGAAGCCTGCCACCCGGAGCTCGGCCAGCAGCTCGTCCTGGGCGTCGCGCGACCCGGCCGCGGCCCGGCAGTGCAGGATCGCCGGCTTGCCGGTGTCCAGCGCCAGGCGCAAGTGGCGTCTGAGATTCGCGAGCTGCGCTTCGCGCGGCGAATGCATTCGGTCATAGTCGAGGCCGGTCTCGCCGATAGCCCTGACTCGCGGATCGGCCGCGAGGTGGACCACTTCCGCCCACTCGGCGTCGGTGCAGACCGAGGCATCGTGAGGGTGGACGCCGGCAGCGGCGTCGATCCGCGGATCCGCACGCGCCATCTCGACAGCCCGGGCGGACGAACCGAGGTCCCAGCCGGGCACCAGCAGGCGTTCGATCCCAGCCTGGAATGCCGCCTCGACGACGGTCGCCCGGTCGGTCTCGAACGGACCCGACTGCAGATGGGCGTGACTGTCGATCAGGCGCACGGCGGCAGCTACCTTCGACGCGCCGGGTTCATCCAGCGGCCGCAGTCGTGGCCTCGGTCTCGAGACGCGGGAACAGCGGCTCGGCGGCGCCCAGACGCCCGGCCTCACCGGCGCGGGCGCCCCAGCGCAGGTCCTCGAGGATGGTCGGACCGCCCTGGGCCAGCGCAGCTGGAACGCCGTCGGCCGCGTATGTGTATTCGTAACCGAGCTGGGCAAGGGCCCGTGGCGCGGCCTGCGGCATGAACGGCGCGGCGGCCAGCGAGATCAGCCGACAGGCCTCGACGAGATCGCCGAGCACGGCCCGCAACTGCGTCCCGGCTGCCGCGTCGCCGGCTTTCATTGCCTTCGCCAGTGTCCAGGGCTGCTCGGCGTCCACGAGCCGATTCGCGGCCCCGACGAACTCCCACAGTGACGCCAGAGCGTCGTGAAGCAGGCAGCCCTCGAGTCGCTCGCGATAGCTCGCCAGGGTCTCGACCCAGGCCGCCGCCAGGCCGGCCGGCGGCCCGACCGCCGGCCGTTCGCCGTCGAAATAGCGGTTCGCCATGGAGATCGTTCGATTGAGCAGGTTGCCGAAGTCATTCGCCAGGTCCGCGTTGTAGCGGCGGACGAATGAGTCCCACGAGACGTCCGTGTCGCGATCGAAGGCGACCTCGCGCAGCATCACATAGCGCGCTCCGTCGCCGCCAAGGGTTCGAACCACGTCAATGGGATCGAGGAAGTTGCCCATGCTCTTGCTCATGCGCTCGCCCTGGGCCAGCAGCCAGCCGTGGACCCAGACGTGGCGCGGCGCCTCCAGCCCGGCGCTCCAGAGCATCGCCGGCCANNTACCAGACGTAGATCGTGCCCGCGTCCGGGTTCCAGCTGCCGTCTGGGAGCTGGGCCGACGAGCCGTCCGGCATGATCGGGAATGGGATGCCCCAGGACGCGCCGGAACGGCTGATCGAGAAGTCCTCCAGGCCGCCGCGGATGAAGCCCAGCATTTCGTTGCGTCGGAAGTCCGGCTGAACGAATTCGGGATGGTCTACGAAATACTTCTCGAGCCGCTCCTGGTAGGCCGAGAGACGGAGGAACCAGTTGTGCTCGGACAGCCATTGCAGTTCGACCGTGGGGTGGTTCGGGCAGCGCGTTCCTTCGGGCGTCTCGAGCACGTCGGACGGAGCCTTGAACCCCTCGGCTGGGCAGTACCAGCCCTCGTAGTTGCCCACGTAGATGTCGCCATTGGCGTACGCCCGGCGGACCATCTCCTGATTCGCGCGAATGTGGTCCGGATCGGTCGTGCGGATGAACCGGTCGGGGCTGATCAGGAGCGCGTCTTCGGCCGTCTTGAAGAGGGCCACGTTCTCGTCGACGAATTCCTTGGGCGTCTTGCCGAGCTCAGCGGCGCGCTGGGCGATGTTGACCGAATGCTCGTCTATCCCGGTCAGGAATCGCGTTCGATCGCCCTTCATGCGATGCCACCGCGCCAGGACATCCGCGCCCACGACCTCGTACAGGGTGTGGAGGCCGGGCCGGTTGTTGGCGTAGGCGATGGCCGTTGTGATGTAGTAGCGATCGTCGGGGCTCATGGCGCCCGATGGTAGCAGGCCCGGGGCCCGGAAGGCGTGCGGCGGCGCCCGTGCGCGACCGACGGCCAGCCGGCTGACGACTGCGGCTCGGTGGGTGGCCCTATGGTCGGCGCAGAAGGCCGGGCTCTCGACTCGCCGAGGCTCGATCGCCGGTAGGCGTCGCAGGCTCCGCCGGGACCGCAAGCCCAGCGCTGACGACCGCGATCCACTGGCAGACGTTCATTTCGGGGCCGCCTCGAGCGTCCGGCGCTGAAGTTCCGCCGATAGCGCCCGCCGCGTGGCACCGGCCGAGTCGGCCTGGGTTCGCATCTGTACGAGCTGGCGCTGGAGCGTGCCGGTCAACGCGTCATAGAAGCCGCACCAGCGCTCCAGTCCGGCGAGGGCCTGGAGGATCGCCATGCGACCGCCCTCTATCTTGTTCGCGGCCGCCCATTCCGCATACGGCTGACCCTTCGCCCGTGGCGCTGGGGCGGTATCAGCTTGAGTTGCGGCTGGAGCCGCCTTTGCCGGTTTCGCGGCTTCTCTCGACTGCGAGCGGCTCTGGCGCAGGGCTGCGGTCATTCGCTCGGGCTCGTCGGCCTGATACCAGCCGACGCCGTACCGGATCGTTTCCCCAAGGTGCGCAGGCAACACAACCCGGCCGGCATCGTCGAGGCTGGCGAGAAAGTCGCTCACTGCATCCACCTGGTGGGCGAGATTCCTGCGGCGTTCGTCCAGGTCGTTCATCTCCTCCTGCATCCGGCTCAAGGAGTCGAATTCGGCGTCCGCGCGGTCCGCCCATGAGGATCTGGCGGATCTTAGGTCCGCGTCCGAGAGGGCCGCCGGGTCGGCCGGAATGTCAGGCGCCTCAATTGCTGCCTTGCCCTCGGGCGCGCCATCCAGCCCCGCGAGCTGGCCGTCGACCTGGCTCACGTTTTCGTCGAGAACACCCTGCATGTAGCCAAGCTGGCCGAAGTTGCGGCGCAACCGCTTGAGAATCTCCTGTGGCGAATAGACGTCGGCGCCGGCGGCCGCCCCGGCCGTAGCCAGCGAGACCAGGCCGGCCGTCGGGGCCAAGATACTGGCCAGGGCTCCGATGCCGGCCGCGTCGCCCATGAGCTGGGCGAAGTCTTCGGCGCTGTAGCCGGTGGGATCGGCCTCGTCGGTGACGCGCCTCATGGATCGGAAGATGCTTAAGCCGGCCACGATCAGCTCCGGCCTGGGCAGCGGGAGTCCGGAGCCGGCGGCTGTGGTCAGGTTTCCGAACGCGGCGGCGTTGGCCGCGATGCCTCCTACCGCCCCCGCGGCGCCGGGCGTGGCTCCGTGGGCCGAGGCAGCCGTCAGGTGAACGGCGATCCCGGACTTGTGGCCCGGGGTAGCCGCTCCGGACGCTCCGGTGGCTCCGGCTGCTCCACTTCCGCCGCCTGTCATTCCGGCCGTTCCACCTCCGCCGCCTGCCACCCCGACGCAACGATTCGACAGCGCCACGCGACTGGACTCCAACTCGGGAAGAGGGCGGCTGTACCCGAAGTCTAACGCCTCCCCTTAGCAACACTGCCAAGGCAGGGCGGCGACGCGCCTTAGTGCCGGAAGTGACGCACCCCGGTGACCACCATCGCCGCGCCAGCCGCTTCGGCGACGGCGATTACCTCGGCGTCGCGAATCGAGCCACCAGGCTGGGCGTAGGCGGTGACGCCGGCCTCGAGACATACCTCCACCGCGTCGGGGAACGGGTAGAACGCGTCCGAGGCGCAGGCCGCGCCATTGAGGGAATCGGCGCCGTGGAATGCGATCGCCTTGGCCACTGCCTGGCGGGCGGCGTCGACGCGACTCGTCTGGCCCGAGCCCAGACCGATCTCCATGCCGTCCTTGACGAGCACGATCGCGTTCGAGACGACGCCCCGGCAGAGGCGCCAGGCGAGGTCCAGATCGCGCAGTTCGGCAGCCGAGGGGGCGCGCGAGGTGACCTTGTGCCAGGTCGTGGGATCGTCCGGCAGGACGTCCGGGGCGGTCACCAGCACCGCGCCGCCGGCGATGCGCAGCGAACCGAGCGGATCTGGCGGCGGGGCGACCTTGTCGGAGCCGAGAGCGGAGTCCTCCAGCAGCCGCAGGTTCGGCTTCTTGGCCAGGATCTCGCGGGCGGCTCCCGAGTAGGCCGGAGCCACGATCACTTCCAGGAAGATCGAGGCCATGCCCGCGGCAGTTGCGGCATCCACTTCGCGGGTCAGCGCCACGACGCCGCCGTAGGCGGACGCAGGGTCGCCGGCAAGGGCGTCCTGCCAAGCTTCTGCGAGGGTCGAGCGTTCCGCGGCGCCGCACGGGTTGGTGTGCTTGACGATGACGACCGCGGGGCCGCGCAGCTGGCGGGCTATGTTGTACGCGCCCGAAGCGTCCAGGACGTTGTTGTAGCTGAGCGCCTTACCCTGCAGGATCGATCCGCCCAGGGCGAACGGACCGGCCCATTTGCTGGTGCCGGGGCGGCGGTAGCGAGCGGCCTGCTGGTGCGGATTCTCGCCATAGCGCAGCGTCTCGACCTTCTCCAGGCCCATCACCAGGATCGGCGGGTACGGGTCCGTCGCACCGGGCAGACCAGGCTCGTCCGGCAGGCCGCAGCCTTCGGTGGCCATCCGACCGGGCAACTCGGCGGCGATGCGGGCGTCGTAGGCGCCGGTGTGGCGGAACGCTTCCACGGCCAGCGCGGAGCGGAGCCCCTCTCCTACTCGACCGTCGCGTTCAAGCGCGCCGAGCACCGATTCGTAGCGGGCTGGTGACGTCACGATCGCTACCGAGGCGTGATTCTTGGCAGCGGCTCGGACCATCGACGGCCCCCCGATGTCGATCTCCTCGACCAGGTCCTCCAGCGCGATGCCGGGTCGTTCGGCCGCGGCGGCGAAGGGATAGAGGTTGACGACGACGAGCTCGAACGGGTCGATGGCGGCAGCGGCGAGCTGCTCGCGGTGGGCGGCCACGCGGCGGTCGGCGAGGATTCCAGCGTGGATTCGGGGGTGGAGCGTCTTGACGCGCCCGTCCAGCATTTCCGGGAAGCCGGTAACGGCGGCCACGTCCGTTACCGGCAGACCGGCGGCTCGCAACGCTCTGGCGGTGCCGCCGGTGGAGACCAGTTCGAAGCCCAGGCGAACCAGCCCGGCTCCGAATTCGGCAAGGCCGGACTTGTCGGAGACCGAGAGCAGGGCCCGTCGGGGGACCGGCATCTTCGCGGCAGCCTTCGTGGCGTCGATGCGAACGGCTCGACCGCCCTTCTCGATCGAGAGCGCACCCGCCAGGAACAGGCCCACGGCGCGCGGCAGGAGCCGATGCTCGACGGCGTGGATACGCTCGAAAAGTGTCTCTTCAGTGTCGTCGGGCAGGACAGGCACGGCCTCCTGGACGATGATCGGGCCGCCGTCGAGAGAGGCGTCGACGAAATGGACCGTGACGCCGGTCACCCTGACGCCTGCGGCCAGCGCCTCGGCGACCCCGTGCGCCCCGGGGAAGGCGGGCAACAGCGCCGGGTGGAGGTTCATCATCCGGTCCGCGAAGGCGGCCAGCATCGCCGGTCCCGTAATCCGCATGTAGCCCGCCAGAACGACCAGCTCCGGCGAGACGGCCGCGACCGACTCGGCGAGAACCCGGTCTTCCTCGGCCCGAGCGGCGTCATCGCCCCGGGGCGCCGCCGGTACGAGCAGCGTCTCGAGCCCCTGCTCGACCGCCCAGTCCAAAGCGGCACAGGGCCGATCGGCAAAGACGAGGGCTATCTCGGCGTCCAGCGCGCAGCGCGACGCCAGCGCGTGCAGGGCGCGCAGGTTGCTGCCAGTTCCGGAAACGCCAACCACGATTCGATGCGCCACGCCTCGCCTCCTCCGTCAGGACTCCGAATAGCGCGCCCCGTGGGCGTCTATGGCTACCACTTCGCCGACCCGCCATGCCGCCAGGCCGTCCTCGTTCAGGCTCGATATCGCCGTCGGCACAGCCTCGGCGGGAACGACGCAGACCATTCCCAGGCCACCGTTGAAGGTCGACCGGAGTTCGGCCTCCGATAGCCCGCCCAGGGCGCCTATCAGCCGCATGATCGAAGGCATCGGCCAGGCCGCCGGATGGAGGCTCGCGCCCAGGCCCTCCGGCAGCACCCGCGGCACGTTGCCCGGGAGTCCGCCGCCGGTGATGTGAGCGACGCCCCGGAGATCGCTCCCGGTGGCGAGGAGCCGGCGCCGAAGCGCAAGGATCGCCTGCGAGTAGATCCTCGTCGGAGTCAGTAGCACCTCGCCAAGAGCGAGTGATGCCGTTTGGGGCTCGCTAGCCGTCTCCGGCCCGAGGATCCGGCATGCCAGGTTGGCATAGCCCTCGCCCAGATCCACGGCCGCGTCCGCCACGATGCGCCGCACCAGCGAGAAACCGTTGCTGTGCAGCCCAGAGGACGCGATCCCGATCAACGCGTCGCCCGCCCGCGCCGCGGTTCCGTCGAGCAGCCTGTCGCGCTCCACCACCCCGACACAGAAGCCGGCCACGTCGAATTCGTCGGGCTCCATGAGCCCCGGGTGTTCGGCCGTCTCGCCGCCGATCAGCGCGCAGCCGGCCAGGCGGCAGCCGTCCGCCACCGAGCCGACGATGGCCGCGACGCGCTCCGGGAAGACGCGGCCGACGGCCAGGTAGTCCAGGAAGAAGAGCGGTTCTGCGCCGGCGCAGACCAGGTCGTCGGCGCACATCGCCACCAGGTCGTGGCCGACGGCGTCGTAGCGGCCCATAGCTATGGCAATGGCGATCTTGGTCCCCACTCCGTCCGTGGAGCTGACCAGGACCGGCTCGCGCATGCCCGCTGGCAGCGCCATCGCAGAAGCGAATCCGCCCAGCCCGCCGATAACCTCGGACCGGCGCGTGGCGTCGACGGAGGCCCGCATCATCTCGACGGCGCGCTCCCCCGCTTCGATGTCCACGCCCGAAGCGGCGTACCGGCCCCAAGCGCCGCCCTGCTTGGAAGTGCGGTCCGCGCCGCGGGCGTCACTCATGGAGGGCCGCCTTGGCGCTGGCCTCGGCGGCTCCGAGCGAGAGCGGTTCGCCGTCCGCGTCCTCGAGCACGAACTTGTGGCGAGTGGTGTCGTACGGCACCGGCACCGGGTAGCGGCCGTCGAAACAGGCGAAGCAGAAGCGGTCGTACGGCAGGTCGAGGGCGGAAAGGACGCCGCCGATCGAGAGATAGCTCAGCGTGTCGGCGCCCAGAGACTCGCGGATCTCCTCGACTGAATGAGTGGACGCGATCAGCTCGGTCTCGATCTGCGTGTCGATGCCGTAGAAGCACGGATGGTGGATCGGCGGCGAGCTGATGCGGAGGTGAACCTCCGCAGCGCCGGCCTTGCGCAGGAGAGCCACTATCTGGCGGGTGGTGGTGCCGCGCACGATCGAGTCGTCGACAACGATCAGCCGCTTGCCGGCCACGACCTCGCGCAGTGGGCTCAGCTTGACGTTGACGCCGCGCTGGCGCATGCCCTGCGAAGGCTGGATGAAGGTGCGGCCAGAGTAGCGGTTACGAACCATACCTTCGCGATACGGCAAGCCGGAACCCTCGGCGTAACCCGCCGCGGCGGGCGCTCCAGTGTCGGGCACGGGCATCACCAGATCAGCGTCGACGGGCGCTTCGGCGGCCAGCGCAACCCCCATCCGGCGCCGCGCTTCGTACAGGTTGCGGCCGAGCATGTATGAGTCGGGCCTGCCGAAATATATGAGCTCGAAGACGCACAGCTGCTCGTGGCCCTCGGCGAAGCGGATCGAAACCGGCTCCTTGCCTTCTTCGAGAATGACGATCTCGCCCGGCTCAACGTCTCTCACGACGATGCCGCCCGCAACCTCGATAGCCGCCGATTCGGAGCTGATGAGCCAGCCGCCCGAATGCTTGCCGTCCGGATCGTCCGCGGCGACTTCGAGCCGGCCCAGGACCAGGGGCCTGAAGCCGAACGGATCGCGCACGCCGATGACGCGTTTCTCGTCCAGGATGGCCAGCGAGTACGCGCCCTGCACCAGCGGTAGGACGTGCTTGAGAGCCTCCACGGTGTCGCCCGAAGGGTCGTCCGCCAGAAGCGTGGTCAGCAGCTCTGTGTCCGTCGTGGCGGACAGCCGGGTCTTGCCGCCCTCGAGGTGCGACAGCAACTCCCGGGTGTTGACCAGATTTCCGTTGTGGCCGATCGCGATCGAGCGGCCGTGGCCGAGCCGGAAGGTGGGTTGGGCGTTTTCCCAGACCGTCGACCCGGTCGTGGAGTAGCGGCAGTGCGAGATCGCCAGCGGGCCCCGCAAGCTTGGCAGGCGACGCTCGTCGAGCACCTGGGCGATCAGGCCCAGGTCCTTGTACAGCATCAGCTGCTCGCCATCGCTGACGGCGATGCCCGCCGACTCCTGGCCGCGATGCTGCAGCGAGAAGACTCCGAGCGCGGCGATGCCCGCCGCATCTGTGCCCGGGGTAACCGCTCCGAAGATGCCGCACATGGCTAGTCGGCCTCGCCTCCGGGGGCGGTCATGCCGCGGCCCGGATCGCTGTCCGACGGGGACGGCTCCACTCCCAGGGCGCGGGCGAGGCCGTGATCCCAGGTGTGGCGCAGATCGCCGATGGCAACGTCCAGGGCGTCCGCCACGCGCGAGCCGCGTTCCTCGGCGGCGCCGGTAGCTCCCTGCCCGGTCAGCTCGATTCGAAGCCGTTCGCCGCCGACGGTGCCCAGAACGGCAGACGGCAGCCCGAACTGGCGGGCCAGCAACTCGACCGAGGCGGCGTGGCGAGGCCGGCATGAGAGCACGAGCCGCGAGGGGCTCTCGCCGAAGAGCTCGATCGCGGGCGAACCCGAGATGCCGAGGCGGAGACGAGCTCCCAGACCGCTCCAGATGCAGCACTCTGCGATCGCCACCGCCAGGCCACCGCCGGAAACGTCCTGGACCGAGGCGACGAGGCGACGCCCGATGGCCTCGCGTATAAACGACTGCAGCGCCACCTCGCGCTCCAGGTCCAGGCTGGGCGGCGAATCCTCCGATGCCAGCCCGGCGAGCTCGGCATAGGCAGAACCAGCGAGCCCCGGGGTGCTCTGGCCGATCAGGAGCACGGTGTCGCCGGCGGCCGTGAAGGGCGGCCGGACCAACAGTGAGACGTCATCGAGCAAGCCGACGATACCGATCTCGGGCGTCGGGTTTATCGCTCCGCCCGGGTATTCGTTGTAAAGGGACACATTGCCGCCGGTGACGGGGATGCCGAACGTTCGGCACGCGTCGCCCAAGCCCCGAACCGCTTCCTGGAGCTGCCAGAAGGCCTCGGGCCGCTCGGGGTTGCCGTAGTTNNAGGCAGTTGGTGAGGCCGAGCGGCCGGGCGCCGGTGATGCTTACGTTACGAGTCGCCTCGGCCACCGAGAGCTGCGCCCCTAGGTAGGGGTCGAGGGCGCTGACGGTCTGATTGCCGTCGGTGGTTGCGACCAGGGCCTTCTTCGTACCCTTGACGCGCAAGACCGCCGCCCCGTGGCCGGGCCACTCGACGGTGTTGCTCTGGACGCAGGCGTCGTACTGCTCGTAGACCCAGCGCCGGCTCGAAAGGTTGGGGCTGCCGAGCAGCGCGGCGAGGACGGCTGCCGGGTCCATGCCACGTTCGGGAAGTCCGTCGTGGGCGGTCAGCGGGATGCCAGGCGCCGGCGCCTGGCGGCGCCGCGCCGGCGGCGTTGCCAGGCGGTAATGGACGATCGCCTCGCTCGTGAGCGCCCGGGCGGGAATGCGGGCGATTTCCGTTGCGTCTGGGTTCGGCATGCCGTCGGGCCCGATGCCGCCTTCGACGATTGCGATGTCCCCGTCGGTGGTGACGCGGCCGACGAGGGCGATCGGGATGCCCCAGCGCTCGCAAACCTCGCGTACTGCCGGGTAGTTCTCGGGCTGGCAGGTGGCCAGCATCCGTTCCTGGGACTCGGAGATCATCACCTCCCAGGGCGCCATGCCCGGCTCGCGCCTCGGGATCGCGTCCAGGTCGAGCAGGATGCCGGTACCGGCCTTGTCGGCCGATTCGGACGTGGCGCAGCTGATGCCCCCGGCGCCGAGGTCCTGGATTCCCAGGACGAGGCGGCGGTCGATCAACTCCAGGCTAGCGTCGATCAGAAGCTTCTCGGCGAACGGGTCGCCGACCTGGACCGTGGGCCGCTTGTTGGGATCGCTGTCGGCGAAGGTCGCCGAGGCCAGGACGCTCGCCCCGCCAATGCCGTCGCGGCCGGTCGTGGACCCGAACAGGACCACATAGTTCCCCGGGCCGGGCGCCTCGGCCAGGATCAGCATCCGCTCCTCGAGCAGGCCGATGGCCATGACGTTGACGAGAGGGTTGCCCTGGTAGGAGGGGTCGAAGACGAGCTCGCCCCCAACAGTGGGCACGCCGACACAGTTGCCGTAGCCGCCGACGCCGCGGACGATCCCATCCACGAGGTGGCGCGTCCGGGGATCCGCCGGATCGCCGAAACGGAGCGCGTCCAGGACCGCGATCGGTCGTGCGCCCATGGTGAAGATGTCGCGNNGTGGCTCTCGATCTTGAACGCGACGGCCAGCCCGTCACCGATTCTGAGCACGCCGGCGTTGTCGCCGACGCCGGCCATCATGCCACGGCCCTTCGTCGGGAGGGTCTTGAGCAGTGGCTTGGAGCTCTTGTACGAGCAGTGTTCGCTCCACATCACGCTGAACATCGCGAGCTCGGTGTGGTTGGGGTCGCGGCCGAGCTTCTGGCGGATGACGTCCAGCTCCTGATCCGTGACGCCCAACTGGCGGTGCAGGGGTGACGGCGACTCGGAGGCGATCGGCGCGGGCGGGTTCGTAGTCACATCGCTCATCGCCCTGTCTCCCATGCCCTGGCGCTCTCCACGAACGATCTGATCAGCCCCATCCCGTCGTCGCTGCCCAGGATCGCCTCAGACATCCGTTCCGGATGCGGCATCAGACCGGCCACGTTGCCGGCCGCGTTGCAGACTCCGGCGATGGCCCGCAGCGAGCCGTTGGGATTGGCCGGATCGTCGGGGTCGAGGGCCGGCGCGCCGTCGGCGCGGACGTATCGCCACAGCACCTGGCCGTTGCGCTCCAGGTCGTCGAGCGTGGCGTCGTCGGCGTAGTAGCAGCCTTCGCCGTGGGCGATCGGGATGTGCATCGCCGCGCCAGTTGCCTTGTGGGTGAACGGCGAGTCCAGTCGCTGCGGCTTGATGGCCACGATCTTGCTGGCGAATCGCAGCGATCGGTTGCGGAGCAGCGCGCCGGGCACGAGCTTGGACTCGGCCAGGACCTGGAAGCCGTTGCAAATCCCCAGTACGTGGCCGCCCTTCGCAGCGAAATCGGAGACGCCGCGCATGACCGGCGAAAAGCGCGCGATGACGCCGGCTCGAAGGTAGTCGCCGTAGGCGAAGCCGCCCGGCAGGATCACGCCCGATACCCCCTTAAGGTCGGGCGACTCATGCCACAGCGAGACCGGTTCGACCCCGGCGACGGACAGGGCGTTGAGCGCGTCGACGTCCGAGTTGGAGCCGGGGAAAGTGACGACGCCGATCCTCACGACCGGGTCACCTTCACGCCGGGAAGCGCCGCCGCGGAAACGATCGACGAGGTGCCCTCCAGCAGCTCGATCTCATACGCCTCGATGAGCGGGTTGCTGAGCAACTCTTTGGCGAGGGCGTCGACGACGAGCCGGGCCTCCGGCTCGGCTTCGGCCGTCACGCTCAACTCCACGCGGCGGCCGACTCGGACCCGCGAGACGGTAGTGACGTTGAGATGGGGCAGGCTTAGCTCCACGGCCCGTCCCTGCGGGTCGAGAATCCCTGGCTTGGGCAGGACGTTGACGGCATACCGGAACTCACTCATCGGGCGATCGTGTCCTCCTGCAGATAGCGCTCGAAGCTGGCCCCGGTGATCCGCTCGAATGCCGCCACGTAGCGCTCGCGCGTTCCGGCGACTATTTCGGCCGGAAGCTCCGGCCCCGGGTAGGTCTTGCCCCACGGCTGGGTTTCGAGCCAGTCGCGGACGAATTGCTTGTCGAAGCTGGCCTGGGCTCGGCCTGGCTCGTAGTCCGAGGCCTCCCAGAAACGGCTCGAGTCGGGCGTCAGGACCTCGTCGATCAGGATCAGCTCACCAGTGTCCAGGGCGGTACCCAGCTCGAACTTGGTGTCCGCGAGCAGGATGCCGGCCTTCTCGGCGACGGTGGCGCCGCGGGCATAGAGCCTCAGCGCGACCTCACGGACCTGCTCGGCCATCGGCCCACCTACCAGGCCGACCATCGCATCGAAGCCGATGTTCTCGTCG
>PMKN01000062.1:14947-15070 GCA_003158675.1 Chloroflexota bacterium
CATCCGGCCGCGCAGCTCGCGCCGTCCGCGCTCGTCGGTACGGCCGCGCGGCAGATCCGCCGGGCTCGTTCCGAGCAAGTGGTTCGGGATGATGTCCGTGGTCTGGTCGAACCAGAAGCGCGA
>PMKN01000061.1 GCA_003158675.1 Chloroflexota bacterium
GCCCATGACCGCCATCACGCCGGCTTGCACCGGGTCGGTGACCACCAGGTCCACAACGTCGGGCACGGTGCCGACCATGTTCAGCGAGATCACCGGGATTCCGAGGGCCTGGATTTCCTGCACGGCGCGGGTTATTTCGCCACCCATGATCGAACCGGCAAGCAGAAGGGCGCGTGCCCGGTCGAGGTCGGCCACCGCTCGGACGGCGGAGGCGAGGTTCTCCTCGCCCACGAGCGGGATGGTGTCGACGCTGATCTTCTCGCCACGGAGGTTGTGGCGATCCGCCTCGCTCACCGCACCGAGCATGGTCTGGGCGATCTGAGCCCCGCCGCCGATGACGATGAGGCGCTTGCCGAAGACTTTGTCCAGGGCCTTGGTCCGGCGGCAGCCGCGCAGGTTGGGCAGCGCGTCGAGGATCTCCGTTGCGCGTTTGTCTGGCAGCCCTTCGATCTCGAGTTCGATCTCTACCAGCGGCCCGGCCTCGGCGTCGGTCCAACGGCGGACGGTGCTGAGAGTCCGCACGGTGCCGCCGGCGGCGGCCACTCGGGTGGCGATTTCGGCGATCGCGGCCGGGCGGTCCTCGTAGTCGAGGCGAACGGCGACGGTGGGCGCGGTGGTCTGTGACTGCGCCATCTTCAGCTCCCAACGTTCATGCGGCGATCGGCCAGGCCCGTCGCCCGCGACATGTCGTCCAGGCTGAGCCCCGCTTCGGGATCGTGTTCCTCAAACGCGAGCCCGAGAGCCTCGAAGGCCTTGCGCGTCCCGGCTGCGTCGCTTGTGGTGAGCATCAGCGCGCCGTCTGTGTCCTCGGCAACGCCGACGATGGCCGTGATGTTGATGCTCTTGTCGGCCAGCGCCGCCGCCATCCGCGCCAGGGCTCCGGGCTTGTCATCGAGTTGAACGGTGAACCAGATCACGCCGCACCTCCTACACGGATGGTAGCGGTCGCAGCGGAACGTGGGGAGGACGGCGTTGGGAGTGGCTCCGCGCACCGTTGCATCAGCAGCCGCCTGGCGCGCTTCTGCGAAATGCGCGGGCCGATTACGGGGAACCTCCGGAGACCGGCCGGCCGCGACATGTCCGCGCGACAGTCGGGCCGCGCCCGCTAGCTAGGTTTGGCTCGCCACCGCTAATCTGTCGCCGATGGCAGCGCCCGCAGGTCCAACCGTCCAGATGTTCGGGCTAGCGGATTCGCGTCCGACTCAGGCCGCGCTGCGCTTCTTCAAGGAGCGCCGCGTCAACGTCACGTTCGTGAACCTGCGCCGCAAGCCGATCGCGCCCGGCGAGCTGCGCCGCTTCGTGGAGCAGCTCGGCGCCGTCGCGCTGCTGGACACCGAGGGGCGTCCATACAAGGACCTGGGCCTGGCCTACATGCGCCTCGGCGACGAGGAGATCGTGGAGCGGCTCCTCGCCAACAATGGGCTGCTGCGGTTGCCGCTGGTGCGTCTGGGCAACGCCTTCAGCGCCGGCCCGGCCGACGCTACGTGGAAGGTGTGGCTGGCGGCCGGCAAAGGCTGACTTCGCGCCCCGCGGCAAGCGAAGGAGGTAAACGGGCGCGCCCCGTCTTCAGGATTCCTTGAGGAAGTCGCCATAAGGTAAGGGCATGCCCGAAAGATCAGGACATGCCGTAACGTTCGACGAGATCGACTCTCACGCCGAGGCGCTGTTCCAGCTGATGCCCAAGCGACCACCGGCGTGGGCTCATCACGACCTCACGTTCGGCCAGCTGCGCCTTCTCTTCGTGCTCAGTCAATCCGAACCCGTGTCGATCGGCCAGCTGGCGCACATGCTGGGCGTTACGGACGCCACCGCCTCCGAGTTCGTCGACCGCGTGGAACGCCGCGGCCTTGCCGTACGCAGCCACCGCTCCGACGACCGGCGCGTGGTCGAGTGCCGGTTGAGCGACGAAGGCGCCCGGCTGCTGGCCGAGATCCAGGGTGCCCGGCAAGGCGCGATGCGTCAGGTGTTTGCACTGCTGACCCCCGACGAACTTGCGGACTTAGACCGCTTGCTTCTCACCATGGCCGAGCGTTTGTCGGCCGCATCGCCAACGTCCGCTTCGACGGAAGGAGATCTCGACGTGAATTCCGGTACGTCACCCGCGAGCCCGGCTCGCGATGCCGACGGAGGGCCGGCATGAGCGGCCCCAGCGGCGCCTTGACATCGGGCGGCGCGGCAGGCGCGGACGGCCTCGCACTCGCGACCCGCGGCCTGCGCAAGAGGTATGGAGATCGGCGCGCCCTCGACGGCCTCGATCTGTCTGTCCCGCCTGGCGTGGTGTACGGCTTCCTCGGGCCCAACGGCGCCGGCAAGACGACGACCATGCGAGTCCTGACCGGGCTGGTCCACTCCGACGGCGGCACGGTCGAGATGCTCGGCAAGCCCTACAAGCGCGGCGATCGGCGTCGCTTGTTCGAAGTCGGCGCGCTCGTCGAGTCGCCGACCTTCTATCCGTACCTGTCGGGCCGCGCCAACCTCCGCGAATTAGCCGCGTCGGGCGCTCCGGTGCCTTCCAAGCGCATCGAGGAGGTGCTCGACCTCGCCGGCCTGTGCGACCGCGCCGACGACAAGGTCCAGGGCTACTCACTGGGGATGAAGCAGCGGCTCGGCATCGCTGCAGCGCTGCTCAGCGATCCGAAGTTGCTGCTGCTCGACGAGCCCGCCAACGGCCTCGATCCGGCCGGCATCGTGGCCATGCGCGACACCCTCAAGGCGCTCGCGTCTCAGGGCAAGACGGTCTTCGTCTCGAGCCACCTCCTGGCCGAGATCCAGGTCATGGCTGACATGGTGGGCATCATCGCCGCCGGCAAGCTCGTCCGCGAGGGTCCACTCAAAGAGCTTCTTTCGATGCAGGGAGTCGTAAAGGTGCGCGTCCGGCCTGACTTGATGGAGGCGGCGATCAAGACCCTGACTCCCATCGCTCCGGCCGAGCATTTCACGGAGACGGATCGCGACGAGGGCTGGCTGGCAGTGCACCTCGCCGCCGACCGCGCGGAGGAGGTCAATCGGACTCTGGCAGGCTCTGGCATCTACGCCTCGGGCCTGGAATCGGGCAACGACCTCGAGATGCTCTTCCTGGAGTTGACCGGCGGTCACGGATCCGGTGGTGAGGGTGCGTTCGTCGGCCTCGGCGGGCCTAACGGCGACGACGCGCACGATGGCGGGGCCTCCGCCGGAAACGGAACCGCGGCATGAGGCTCTTTGCTTCTGGGATTCGCAAGCTGAGCCGCCGGCCGGCGACCTTCGTAACTTTCGGATTGCTGGTCGGATTGCTGGTGCTGATCGTCCTTGCGGTCGGGGCCACGGCGAACAGCACCATGGGCAACGGGGCGAACCAGGCCACCCGAGCGGCCGCGGCCAAGGAACTGGTCACCTTCCCCGGCGCCTACGATCGGATGCTGGCCTTCATTACCGGCCTCGGCGGCCTGTTCGCGATGATCTACGGCGCGGCGATTGCCGGCTCAGAGTGGAGCTGGGGCACTCTCAAGTCGGCGGTCGCTCGCGGAGAGAGCCGCGTTCGCTACCTGCTCGCGTCGTTTGCCTCCATCTCGTTCATGATCGCCATAGGCGTCGTCGTTGCCTTCGGGATTGCCATCGTCGCGGCCATCGTGGGGGCGCACCTGGCCGGCCTATCGACAAGCGGCCTGGGCGACACGGCCACGCTCAGCGGCCTCCCGGCGCGGCTCCTCAAAGGTTGGTTCGCGGTCGTCGAGGAGGCGGCCCTGGGGTTTACGATCGCAACCCTGGCCCGCAGCCAGCTGGCCGGCATAGGCGCCGGTATCGCGTTCTACTTCGGCGAGAGCTTTGCGAGCATCTTCCTTCCGGACATCGTCAAGTTCATGCCGTTCAGCGTGGCAAACGCTGCCCTGGCGACCGGTTCGAGCGGTGGCTTCGGCGGGGGCGCGGCTGCGGCTTCACTCCCGGCCGATCAGGCTCTCGTTCTGGTGGGGGTCTGGCTCGTCGGATCGCTCGTTGTGACATCGATCTTCGCCGATCGCGCCGAGATAACCGGGTAGGCGGCGGCGAGGCGCCTGGCCGGCTTCGCTCCCATCGCCCGGAACGGAGCCGGCCGCGGCGGCTGGTGGTCGACCTGGCGGTCAGCCGATCCCTACGGAGTCGGCCGCGCACCGCCTTCGCCGGCGTGGCATCCTCTGACCGTACGATCAGGAGAATCCGATGCCGCATTCACACAAGAAGAAGGAAAGGGCCGGCGAACCGTCGACCCCGACCGGACAGCCCACGCCCTCGCAAGTCGCGGTCCCTTCCGGCGCCGCGACTTCCGACTCCGATTCGCCCGCAAACAGCAACGACCACAACGACAACGGTAACCACGATCGGCGCCGAAGCGGCCGCGTCACCTACCGCCCCAAAGCGGAGGCGATGCTGACCGTCCACGCCCGGACCGAGGACGAGCGCCTCCTGGCGCCGCGCCACCGACCGGCCTTTCTGGATTCCGACCCGTGGCGTTCGCTGCGCATCCTGGCCGAATTCGTCGAGGGTTTCGACGCCCTGGCGGCCGTTGGGAAGGCAGTCACGATCTTCGGCTCGGCTCGACTGGCCGAAGGCGATCCCTACTACGACAAGGCCAGGCAGCTGGGCGCGAATCTCGCCCGCGCAGGCTTCGCTGTCATCACCGGCGGCGGGCCGGGCATCATGGAGGCCGCCAACCGGGGCTGCCACGAGAAGGGCGGGCTCTCGATCGGCTGCAATATCGAGCTTCCGCACGAGCAATCGGTCAACGCATATGTCGATCTCGGTGTCGAGTTCCGCTACTTCTTCGCGCGCAAGACGATGTTCGTGAAGTACGCCGACGCATTCGCGATCTTCCCCGGCGGCTTCGGCACACTCGACGAGCTCTTCGAGTCGCTGACGCTCATCCAGACGGGCAAGATCCGCCACTTCCCGGTCGTCCTCATCGGGACCGAATACTGGGCCGGCCTGCTCGACTGGCTGCGCCGCGAACCGATAGCGCGCGGGACGATCGATCCCGAGGACCTTGACCTACTCGATTGCACCGACGACATGGACGAAGCCTGCCGGATGCTGACCGCAGGCGTGACCCGTCGGGCCGCAGAGACCGCGAAGGCAGACAAGGTCGCCGAGAGAACTGCCGGATCCAAGTAGGGCCCGTCCGGGACTCGAAAATCAACCGTGCGGCGCCACGGGCCATACGACGCTGCGCCGAGTCACAAGCGCCCGGACCGTGCGCCCGTGACGGCGCCGCCGGGGCGTTACTCGGGCAGGATCGGGAGTTGCGCCTCGAGGTGACCGTCGCGGATTCTGGCGGGGTAGTAACGAAGCCGCTGAACCCGCGTCAGACGGCGCGCCTCGAGCTTTTTCGACGGCGGTTCGGGCTTGGCCGCCGCCCCGGACGGTGACCAGGGGGAGTGGTAGATGCCGTCGGCGTCGAGTCCGCCCGTCGTCGGCATCCGGACCGTCTCGCCTGTGCACAGGTCGAAGCGGCCCTCGTGCAGCGGGCACGCCACGACGCAGCCGTCCAGTTCCCCTATCGAGAGTGGCGCCGCCATGTGCGGGCAACGGTCGTCACTGACCACGATCCCAGCGGCGGTCCACGCCACCAGCAGGTCCAGATCCGCAAGTGTGACCCGGCGCAGCGACCCGGGCGTCAGCGTCGCGAGCCGGGCTACCTGGACGAACGGCGCTGCGCGCGTGCCTGGGGCACGCAGCTCGCGGGGGATGACCGCGACCAAGGCGTCGTCGGGTGTCTCCTCGGCTGCCAGAGCGTCCGCCAGGTCCTCGGGCGTCATCGCGTACATGACCGCGTCTGTCGGCCGATCGTCCCGATCCGACTCCCAGTTGCGGGTCAGCGACTCGAACCGGAAGCCCGTCTTCTCGGCCACCGCTTGGGAGGCCACGTTCCCGGGGAGAGTCCACAGGCACAGCCGCTGCGTTTCGAGGCGTTCGAAAGCCCAGCGCGAAGCCAGACGGACGGCCCTGGTGGCGACACCCCGGCGTCGCGCCGCCGGGGCCACCCAATAGCCGATGGCGTGGCGGCGAAGGTTGCGCCCCAGGTGAACGCCCACGGCTCCCAGGAATCGGTTGTCCCCCGCGTCGACTATGGCGAACTCGCACGAGGTTCCGTCATGCCAGGCCTGGAGTGTCATCAGAATGAAGCGCCGGGCGTCGGCCTCCGTGTATGGCCTGGGGATGATCGGGATCCAGCGCTGGATCGCAGGGTCCTGGCACGCGGCCGCGATGTCGGGAGCGTCCTCCGCGCGGAAGGCGCGCAATGTCACGACGCCGTCAGTGAGCGGAGGGTTGGGCGGGGCCAGCTTCTCGAGCATTGGGCAAGTATGCCGCGTTCCGTTCGACGACCGCCCAGGTGCTCTTCGCCGCACGCTTCTGGGAGAAGAAGGCGGGCCGGTGAGGGGGAGCCGGCCCGCCAAGGAAGATGCACAACTCTGGCCGGAACGAACATGCCCGACACGAAATCCGCTGCACCCCATTTGCGGACCGTCGAAGTCTAGCCGGTGGATCGATTCTCTGCAGCACCATGCGGCAACGGTTAAGTCGGTGCATCATCCGCTCGAGCGGTCCCCGCAATCGCGTCTGGGCGTAACAGGAGAACTCGATGCGCATCTCGCTGATGATCGAGCCCCAGCAGGGCCTTTCGTACCTGGAGCAGCTGGAGCTGGCCAGACTGGCCGAAGGGCTTGGTTTCGATGCTTTCTTTCGCTCGGATCACTACCGTAGCTTTCCCGGGCGGTCGGACATGCCCACCACCGACGCCTGGGCGGTACTTGCCGGAATCGCCCGCGAGACGGACCGCATTCGCCTCGGAACGCTCGTCTCGCCGGTCACCTTCCGCCATCCCGGATCGTTCGCCAAGGTCGTGACCACCGTCGACGAGATGAGCGGCGGCCGCGTCGAGGTCGGAGTTGGGGCCGGCTGGAACGATCCGGAACACAGCCAGCTCGGGCTGCCTTTCCCCGCGGTTTCCGAGCGAGCCGACCTGATGGAAGACGAGCTGGCCATCCTCCATGGCCTGTGGGAGGAGCCGGACGGCTGGTCGTTCGAAGGCAAGCAGATCTCGATCAAGGACGCCGAATTCCATCCCAAGCCGGTCCAGCGACCGCGGCCCCCGATCATCGTCGGCGGCGAGGGACGACCCAGATCGCTGCGCCTGGCCGCCCGATATGCGGACGAGTACAACATGTCGAGCTCCGGGCCGGAGTTGTGCAGCGAGAAGTTCGCCCTGCTCGACGAGGAGTGCCGCAAGATCGGTCGGGATCCGGCGACGATGCGGAAATCGGCGATGGTTGGCTTTCTGGTCGGGGCGAACGAAGCCGAGTTCGAGCGGCGCGTACGCGCCTTGCTGACGATGGTCGGAGAGGAGAGTACCGAGTCGTCCGCGTGGCTGGAGGAGCACAGCCAGCGCTGGATCGTGGGAACGCCGGACCAGGCCCGCGAGATGGCCGCACGCTTCGCGGCTAGCGGCGCCGAAAGGGTCATGCTCCAGGACATGCTGCCTCGGGACCACGCGATGATCGAACTGGCCGCCCGCGAGCTGATCGGGCAGTTCTAGCCGCCAGAGCGCGCCGCTACCTGCGCCGCAGCCTGCCCTTCGACACGACGCTCGAGCGCGCTCGCGAGCTGGTGGAGTGGCGCCTGGGAATCGTCCCGATCCGTTGCGGAGGCCAGTAGCGGAACCACGCCCGTCCCACCAGCGCGTCCAGCCCGACCGGCCCGTAATGGCGCGAATCGATGGAGTGCCCACCTCCGTCGCCAAGCAGCCAGGCCTCGTCGCCGAGGCGCACGTACTCCGTTCCGGCCAGAACGACATCGCCGGGCCCAGCCGCCAGGCGCTTGATGGCGAGCAGCCCCGTGCCGGGCTGGCGGATCACGACCACAGTGCCGCGCTTTGGCCAGCGCCTCGGGACCGGATCGAGCAGCAGCCAGTCGCCCGGCTCGAGGACCGGGCTCATGCTCTCCTCCGCAACGGCCACGCGCCATGGTCCGCGACGTGCGCGGCGCCACGCTTCGACGAGGGGCATCGAAGGCCTCGGTGACGGATCTGCGGTCGCGTCCCCGGTCCGGTTACTTCTTGGTCGACCAGAAGATGTCGGCGAACTCCTTGACCGCAGCCTCGAGCTCGGCCGCGGCCGCGGCGTCGATGTTCTGCTTGTTCTTGCCCGCAAGCTTGAGGATCTTCCAGGTTCGATCGTGGATGTCCGGATAGCGCTCGACGTGCTCGGGCTTGAAGTAGTCGCTCCAGATCACCTGGATCTCGTGCTTCACGATCTCAGCGTGCTGTTCCTTGATGGCGATGCAGCGAACGAATTTGGCGCGATCGGCCTCGCTGGGGCTTTCCTTGGGCAGCTGCCCGATGAGTTCGACCATACGGGCGACGGTCCTGGCCGCCAGCTCCGCCTGGTGGGGGTCATAGATACCGCACGGAACGTCGCAATGAGCGTAGACGGTGGTGGCGGGCTTCAGCCAGCGCGTGACCTGGAACATCGGGTCTCCTCCCAGCATGGGACGATGGGCGAGGCGGGGGACTATCGGGCAGCTCAAAGACGGCCTCGGCCGTGTGCAAGTGTTGAGGTCTCCCGGCGCCATGTCAATGCGGCGGCCATGCAGATCCGGCCGCCGCGTCAGGTGTGGATCTCGGATGCTTCGTGGAAACGCCGGGGGCCCCGCCTGCGCGCGGCCTCCATGGAAACTCCACGTTGGCTCCACCATCTTTTCAGCCCCACTACAGATGGCACTTCCAAGATCAAGGTCGAATCAGGTCCCATAAGACCACGATCAACCGCCAACGCCACCGAGCAGCAGATCCAGGGAGCCACCTCTACTCGATGAACGGCCCAACCCCCTCCGTCGACCCGCGGGTCTCCGCGACCAGCGCCGCGCCAGTGGCGACGAACGCAGTCGCCAGCGTCGCCTATTCGGCTGCGCCCCGGAAGGCTCGACGCGTCCCGGTTCCGCGGGTCTGGCCGATCAAGGACTACGACGTCTACGCTTTCCTCGGCGGCAACGCGATCGTCATCCTGGCGATGTGGATTCGGCACGGCGGCCTCCTCGAGCTCGGCACTCCAGCCGGGATCGTGACCGCAACTGGCGAGATCGCCGCACTGTACGGGACCTTCCTGGTCTTGATCCAGCTGGTTCTGATGTCGCGCAGTCCGTGGCTCGACCAGGTCTTCGGCCAGGACCGCCTCGTCGCCGCTCATCGCTGGGTGGGCTTCGGCGCGATCTGGTTGCTCTTCGCCCACTTCATCTTCACGACCGTCGGCTTCGGGATGGCCGATGGCAGCGGGCCCGTCGCCGAGACTGTGACCCTGCTGACCTCGTATCCGTACGTGCTCTGGTCGGCCGTCGGGCTGGCGCTCTTCGTCGTGGTCGGGATCACGTCCGTCCGAGCAGTCCGCCAGCGGGCTTCGTATGAGACCTGGTACGCGATCCACCTCTACACCTACCTCGCGATTGCCCTCAGCTTCCTGCACCAGCTCTTCGTGGGGGTCGACTTCGCGACGGACCGCGTGGCGCAGGCCTACTGGATCGCCCTGTACGTGGCGGCCGTCGGGACCCTTTTCCTCTTCCGATTTGGCCAGCCGATCGCGGTGTCCTGGCGCCACCGCCTGCGCGTCGCGAACGTGGTCCCCGAGGGACCCGGGGTCGTCTCCGTATATCTGACCGGTCGCGAGCTCGACCGCCTCCCCGTCCGGGCCGGCCAGTGGTTCCGGCTTCGCTTCATGACGCCCACGGGTTGGTGGCGGGCTCATCCGTTCTCGATCTCGGCCGCTCCCAATGGTCGATACCTGCGCTTCACGATCAAGGACCTCGGCGACTACACGAGGCTGCTGCAGGGGATCCACGTCGGCACGCCGGTCTATGTCGAAGGGCCTTACGGTGTCTTTACCGGCGCCACTCGGACCAAGGCCCGGGTCCTGATGATCGCCGGCGGCATCGGGATCACGCCGCTCCGGGCGTTGCTCGAGGAGCTTCCGGCCTCGCGTGGCAATCTGACGCTCGTCTACAGGGCCAGCCACGAGGACGAGGTCGTCTTTCGGCACGAGCTGGACGAGCTTGCCAGCCTGCGCGGGGCCACGGTGCACTACCTGGTAGGCCGCCGCGGCTCGCGCGAGATGCCGTCCGATCCGCTGGATCCACGAGCGCTGCGACGGCTGGTGCCGGACCTGGGCGAGCGCGACATCTACGTATGCGGTCCAGCAGGAATGATGGAACGCGTCCTGAGCGGGCTCCACTGGCTCCGCATTTCAGAGACCCAAATTCACTACGAACGCTTCGCGTTCTGAGGACTGAGAGATGAACTTCTTGCCAAAACGCGGCGCCATCGGCGGGGCTCTGACCGCCCTCGCCCTGGCCCTGATTCTGAGCTTCAAGACGCCCTCAACCACCGGTCTCGTGGCCGGCGGTCAGCCTCAGCAACCCGTCGGACCTGCGGGGACCGGACAGGGCGGCATCACGGCCGGCCAGTCTCAGCAGGTCGCCGGCTCGGGGTCCGGCTCGGGGCCCGGCGCAAGTCCAGCCTCAGGCTCGGGCACCGGGCAGAAGAGTGCGTTCAGCGGCCAGTTGACCGGTACGGCCGTTCAGATCCCGTTCGGAACCGTCCAGGTCCAGGTCACGATGCAGAACGGCAAGATCACCGACGTGGTGGCCCTCCAGCTGCCCAGTGACCAGCGCCGCTCACAGCAGATCGGTCAATACGCCGCCCCTCAGCTGCGCAGCGAAGTGCTTGCGGCTCAGAACGCGCAGGTCAACACGATCTCGGGCGCGACTTACACCAGCCTGGGCTACCTGCAGTCGCTGCAGTCGGCGCTCGACCAGGCTGCGGCCTGAGTCTCCGTCAGGGCGTCTGGTCGGCCGACAAGGCGGCGAACCTGCGGGTGAGCTACGGCGCCCAGGAGGACATCTGGATATCGCCCGACGGCTTGGAGCTGTCGCCGGAGCACGGTGGAACGCCGCCCATGTCGCTCGGGGACGGCGGGGGCACGACGACCAGGCCCGTGCCCGGCAACACGAAGCCAACCTGAACTGGGGCCAGAAGCGGCGGAGACGCGCACAGGTTGCCGGTCTGGATCGAGGTCCGTAGCGTCCCGTTCGGCTGAACCAGGAGGTACGCGGCTGAACCCGCCTCGGGCCCCGTGATCAGAATGGAGCCGTCGCCATTGAGGAGCAGGGGCTGGCTCTTGGAACTCACCAGGCACGGAGTCGAGCCGGTGTTCTTGAGTTCGAATGAGGCCATCGCCCGGCCGCTGCCGGTCTGCCAGGCCTCTCCGTTCTGGAGCGTCAACGTGATCGTCAGGCTCGAACCGTTGCACGGACCCGTGGTTGGCGTCGGCTTCGGCGTTGGCGGCGGTGTCGGGGTGGGCGACGGGGTGACCTCGGGGGTGGGGGTCGGGACCGGAGTCGGCGAGGGCGTGAATGTCACGAAGAGGAGCGCGGGCGTCTTCTTGGCGCCGGCGCATCCGGCCAGCACAACACCGATAGCCAGCGCCGCGACCAGGCCCACCAATACCGGGCGAACCGGTCTGCGGTCTCTGGATCGACGGACTGGTTGATCGGTGCGCATCTCGTTCCTCCTGGAATAGCGTCGGCGCACAGGGTAACGCAAACACGGTCCGGGCCATGGCGATTCCCGCCGCCGCCGAGCCAACGCCTCTCAGACGAGCTGGTACATCCCGCCGTTGTCTGCCACGACGTAGAGTTCGCCGTCGGCCCCCTGGCCCCAGCCCGTAATCTTCAAACCCGTCGAGACGAGGAGCGCAGGGGTCTGCGTCGCCGGTCCGGCGGCCTCGACGTCCCAGATCTTGCCGCTGCAGTAATCGCCGAAGAAGTATCGGCCGACCAGCTCCTGGTGGGCGGTTCCGCGATAAACGGCACCGCCGATGATCGAGCAGCCGATCGAGTCGCTTGTCCCGTGGTTGTACTCGGCGAGCGGCAGGACCTTGCCGGCGGGGTCGCAGCCCGACGCCGGCTTGTAGCAGTGGTTCGCCTCCATGACATTCCAGCCGAAGTTGGCTCCCCGGCCCAGTCCCTGGGCTGCGGTCGCTCGATCGACCTCTTCCCACAGGTCCTGCCCGACGTCTGCGATCCAGAGATCGCCCGTCGCGCGGTCGAAGGTGAAGCCGTAGGGGTTGCGCAGCCCGTAAGCCCAGATCTCGCCAAGCTTGCCGGCCTGGCCGACGAACGGGTTGTCAGAGGGAATGGCGTAGTTGGTGCCTGCGGAGGCGTGATCCACGTCTATACGCAGCATCTTGCCCAGCAGCACGCTCAAGTTCTGGGCGTTGCCCTTCGGGTCTCCGGCGCCGCCGCCATCACCGGTGCCGATATAGAGGTAGCCGTCCGGGCCGAATGCGATCGTCCCGCCGTTGTGGTTCGGGTACGACCGGTGCGGAATGGTGAGCAGAACGCGTTCCGTTCCCGGATCCGCCTTGTTCGGGTCGGAGGTCACGTGGAACTCGGAGATCCGAACGTCGCCCGAGGGCACGGTGTAGCGAACGAAGAAGCGGCCGTTCGTGGCGTACTGCGGATGGAATGCCAGGCCAAGCAGGCCGCGCTCGGTGCCGGTCGTCGCGACACGGGCGGTGATGTCGAGGAAGGTGCCCGCCACCGCGCCGCCGTTCACGATCAGGATCTTGCCGGCCTGGTCGACGACGAAGAGACGACCGTCGCCGGCGTTTGCCACGGCGACCGGGCGAGGGAGTCCGGCGACGACCTTGGCGAGGGCGACCTTGACGGCAGGCATCGGAGTGGCGGGGCTGACCGGGGTGGGCGCTGGCGTCGACGCCATCGTGGGGGCCGCTGTGGCCGCTGGTGTTGTCGCCGTGGTCGGCGGCGTCGTGGCGGCCGCCGTGGCCGCTGGTGTGGTCGAGTCGGACGGGATGAGTGCGGAGGCGCTCGCGCCAGCTTGAACCGACGGCGAAGCCGTCACCGGCGGCACGACGGAGGCGAAGCCGCTGGCGGGTGGCGCCGGCGTCGCCGGGCTGCCGCCGCATGCCGTGACAAAGGCAAGGGTCGCCATCGCGCAAGTGACGACCAAGTAGCGTCGGTGGGAACCGCGGTCGAAACGGCGCATTGGGCTCGACCTCCGGCGGGGGCGTTAGGTCCCTGGATTATCTCCCATGCGTGCTCGAACGCTGTCTGACGGCGGCGCGATGTCGCCCGATGCAGCGCCTGGATGATGTGCACCTCCCCAGACCACCCTCCAATGCCATAGACCGTGCGTTCGCGAGCGCGACGTGACAGCCAGGACATCCACAAGACATCCGGCCCGTAGCGCAGGTATCATCTGACCGATGAGCGACGAGACTGTCACGTCGTTCCGCGAGGTACATGCGGCCTGCCCGTTTGTCGCCTTCGAGGACGACCGAGATCACCGAGCCGATCACCCGGATTACCGTCACCGTTGCTTCGCCGCGGCAGATGCCGCAGGCGAGCCGCGAGCCCTGCCGCACCAGGAGCGGTTCTGCCTTTCGGCCGCGTTCGCGCAGTGCCCGATCTTCTTGGATTGGGCCCGCCAGGAGGCCGCGGGCGTCGCCGACAAGGCGGCAGCCGGTGCGACCGTCGAGGATTCCGCCACATCAGCCGACAAGGCGGCGGCCGGTGCGCCAGCCTTCCTGGTGAGTCGGGGACGGACCACGCCCGCCGAGGCCGCGCTGGCCGGAACGCATTCCTCGGATCCGGGGTCGGGTCTGTGGGGCTTCGAAGGCGCCCCGAAGCGAACGATCACGCCCGTGACGCCGCCGGCCGCAACCACGGCGCTCGCGACGCCGCTCCCCGCCATGGCTCGCCGCCAGCCGACCCGCCCGGCCTGGGAGAACCCGCCGCGGATGGACAATTTCCCGCGGCTCCGGTCTCGCGACGACCGCAATAGCAACCAGCCACTCCTGCTTGCCGCAGTGGGCGTCACCGTCCTGATGGTGGCCCTGATCGTCTATTCCCCGCTCACCGGCGGTCTTGGAGGTGGGAACAAAGGCACCAACGCCAGTGCAAGCCTGGGCGCCAGCCAGTCGTATGTCGCTGGCGGCCCTTCCGATCTTGCAACCGACACGCCGATCCCTACGCCTACGGCGATGCGGACCCTGGGGACCTACATGGTCACCACCAAAGACAAGAGCTTGAGTGGTATCGCCGCGGGACATCAGATATCACTTACGCTCCTCGAGGCGGCCAACCCGCTCCCGAAGGACGGGGGCGACTGGCCGACCAAGAGCTACGACGTCATCTTCCCCGGCATGACCATACACATGCCGTGGCCCGAGTGGATCCCGCCGACGCCGGTACCCACGCCGACGCCGACGCCGAGCCCGACGCCCAAGCCGAGCCCGACGCCTAAGTCCACCCCGGCCCCACCGGCCACCCCGACTCCGGTGGTATCGGGCACGCCGGGCTACTAGCGCCGTTTCGGGATTTCGCTCGCGCAAGCTCGTGCCTGGGCGCCCCTGCGCCGCCGCCAAGCCGAGCGGTCCGAGTCTCCGCCCGGCGCCACGAGGTCAGCGCGGCGTGAGGTTGATCGCCGTGATCTTGCCCGCTTCCACCCGGAAGCTCGCGTCCAGCTGCTGGCTGGGGACTCCGGGGCGGACGATCAACAGGTTCGCCTGGTAGGTGTTGCCCATGTCGCGGACGTCGCCCGGGATCATTCTGAAGCCCGGCTCGGCGCGCAGGAACCATCCGCCGATCTCTCGCAGGCCTCGAAGCGTTCGGGCGTTGCCACTGACATGGACGCGCATCTCCGCCTTCTCGTCCATGAGCGCGACGGCCGCATCGCGATCACCGCTGTTGAGAAGCTCGAAGAACAGTTCCATCGTGTCGACAGCACCCATGCCGCGAGTGTAGCGGACCCGAACGGGCCAGGCGACCGCCGAACCGCGTGACCGCTACGTGGACGTGGGGGCGATGCGATCGCGGAGGCGCCGAACCAGCTCGGCCGCAAGCTCGTAGCGGCCGAAGCTCGGCATGATGTACGTGCCCCCGACCGTGCCGCCGACGCGCTCCAGCAGATCCATCGCCATCTCCAGGCCGACTTCCGCACCGCGCGCGCCGGCATCCCGCATGGCCGCCCGCTGCTCGTCGGGGATCGTGATGCCGGGCACTTCGTTGTGCAGGAATTCCGCGTGGCGCGAGCTGTGAAGCGGCAGCACACCGAGCAGAACCGGAACCGGGAACCCGCCCTGTCCGAATCGGGCCCGTGCCCGCTCCAGCATCGCTTCCACCTGGGCCGGCGCGTAGAGCGGTTGAGTCATGATCAGGTCCGCGCCGGCGGCCAGCTTGCGTTCGAGGCGGGCCCACTCCTTGTCCGGATCGGGCGCAGTCGGGTCGAGGGCGCAGGCGATCGTGAAGCCGGCCCGTTGGCCGATTGCCGAGCCAGCCTGGTCCTCGCCGTGGTTGAGGCGGCGAATGATCTCGATCAGGCCGATGGCGTCGACGTCCCAGACGGCCTTGCCCGTCAGCAAGTCCGCCGCGCGGGGCGGGTCGCCGGTGAGGGCAAGGATGTTCCTGAGACCCAGCGCGTGAGCGCCCAGCAACTCGGCCTCGAGAGCCATGAGGTTCCGGTCGCGGGTCGTGAGGTGGACCAGGCATTCGAGATCGAGATCGTGCTGGATGCCAAAGGCCACAGCCATGGCGCCCATTCGGACCCGTCCGGTCGCCGAGTCGCTGACGTTCACCAGATCGACGCCGGCCTGCTGCAGTAGCCGTGCGGCTTCAATCGTGCGATCGATCCGAATGGATCGCGGCGGATCGATCTCGACAGAAATGACGAATGTGCCACGCCTCAGCTTGGCGGCCAGGCGGGTGGGAGCCGGAGCCTCGCCCTCGGCGCCCAGCTCGCGCCACGGAGTTCGGGGAGGGGCTGCCGCGGCGTTGTCGCCGGCGTCGCCGGCGTCGCCGGGGCCCGGGGCAGTCGCCGCGGCGCGGCGACCTGTGTCTGACTCGGCGAACGCGGCCTCGAGCGCAGCCCTCATCGCGGCGGTGTGCTCCGGAGTGGTCCCGCAGCAGCCGCCGACGAGGGTGGCTCCGGCGGCTAGCATCCGCGGCACCATCTCCCCGAAGTACTCGGGCGCCGCTGAGTAGACGAGCCGCCCCTCGACGCGCTGAGGCAATCCCGCGTTCGGCTGGAGCGAGCGCGCCACGATAGCCGTCGGCGGCCCGGTCCGCACGAGAGCCTCGAGACAAGCCAGCGGGCCTACGCCGCAGTTGACGCCGATGGCGTCGACGCCCGCCTCGGTCAGCGCCGCGGCAGCCGCGCCGGGAGTGGTCCCGTCCGCCAGGAGCATGTCCTCGCCGAACGTCAGTTGCGCTACCACAGGCAGATCCGAGGCCCGGTGCGCCTCCTCGATCGCCGCCAGCAGGATTGCGAGATCGCCGAATGTCTCGCATATGAGCAGGTCCACCCCGCCTTCCAGGAGGCCCTCTATCTGTTCGCGGAAGGCGGCCCGGGCGAGCCCCGGATGCGGTCTGTCTTCGATGCGTGGCGGGCCCAGCGGGCCGATTGATCCGGCGACGAGCGCTTCCCTGCCGGCCACGTCCCTGGCCTCGCGTGCGAGCTGCGCCGCGCGACGGTTCATCTGCCCTGCCATCTTCCCCAGGCCGAACTCCGAGAGCCGGAAGCGGTTCGCCCCGAATGTGTTCGTTTCGATCGCGTCTGCACCAGCTTCGAGGTACTCGCGGTGAATCGCCGAAACGAGTTCAGGGTGAGTCAGGACGACCTCGTCCGGGCAGGCAATTTGGGGGATGCCGCGGCTGTACAGGAGCGTCCCCATGGCCCCGTCGAAGAGGAGCGGGCGGCGACGCAACCGCATGCGGAAGCGCTCGCGCTCCGTTAGCGCGCCGGTCGGTTGGTCGGCTCCAATTCGCTCGGCCGAAGCGAAGGCGGAGAGCAGATCGAATGGCGACGAGGTCCGCGCTGCGGGCATGGCGGAAGCCTAGCCGTTCGGGCCCCGATTCGTCGTTGGGCTAGAGGCCGATGACCTTGCGCGGAACCAGAAGGAGGTTGAGAGCCGTTGCGACGAGGCTGATCACGATCGAGGCGACGACCGCGCAGCCGATGGCTTCGTAGCTCCAGTGGGGCGGGTAACCGCCGAGAGTGAAGGCGATGTTGAACGTACCTTTGGCCTGGTTGACGATCCAGGCGGTCCCTAGCAGCATCGCCGCGTTGATTACGAAGGCGACAAGGCCCATGGTGAGGACGCCGATCGGCAGAGCGAGCGTCTTGACGATCGGCTTGATGTAGNNGATGTAGCTGTTGACCAGGGCGAATACGAGGGCGATGAAGGCGATCTTCAGCCAGTCCTCGGGCTTGTTCTGAAAGACGAGCCTGAACTCCGGAACGACATTGGCCGCCGCGAGCAGCGCCACGGCATTCACGGCGACCTTGAAGAGCAGGTCGATCATCCGCGTTCCCTCCGAGGACTGTGCGCCGTCCTGGGGCGGCGGCGATGCACGATCGGATGCTAGCGCGCAAATCGAGTCGGCGTCGAGGGATTCGCGCCGTTTGGGTCATTCGCACCGTTCTGCGGCCCCGCTACACTCCACCCAGCACCTTGGAAGGGAGAGCCATGGCTGTATTCGCCGAACGCGCGGACGCGTTCCTGGGGGAGTTCTTTCGCCTGTACCCCGTGACCGCCACGGCCATCGGCAACCACGCTTTCGACGGCGACTGGCCCGACCTGACCGATGCGGGCCGGGCCAGGCGGCTGGCCTTCATCGATGGCTGGAGCACGGAGCTGCAGGCGACTCCGGACAGTTCACTGACCCCGGATGAGCGGATAGACCGCGACCTCCTTATCTCCGAGCTGGCGGCGATGCGCTTCGACGAAGCCGAACTGCGCGAGGGCAGCTGGGATCCGCTCAGCTACATCTATCTCCTGGGCGGGGGCATTTTCCCGCTGCTCGCGCGCGACTTCGCGCCACTTGCGACTCGTCTCGCCAGCGTCGCCTCACGGCTGGAACGGCTGCCGGAGGTCCTCAAGGCCGCTCGAAGTCAGCTCGGCACGATCAACTACCGACCTGTCTCGGCGCTGCATCTCGAGATGGCGCGCAAGCAGCTGCCAGGAATCCATTCGCTGGCGGACGACGCGCTGGCCCAGGCGACAGCCGCCGCCGCGTCCGACCCCGAGGTCGCAGCCCTCCTGCCGCGCCTGGAGTCGGCGGCGCTCAAGGCGCGACGATCCCTCAATGGCTTCGCCCGCTACCTTCAGGTCGATCTGCGCCCGAGGTCGTACGGCGACGGTCGCCTGGGGCGAGATCTATTCGCTCGCAAGCTCCGGCACACCTTCCGCAGTGACCTGACCGACGAGCAGATCCTGACCCAGGCCCGCCTCGAATTCGACGCCGTTCGGGCGGAGATGATCCGGATCTCTCGCAGGATCTGGAAGCAGTGGGTGCCGGGTGAGCCGGTACCGACTGCTGCGCGGGAGGGCAGCCAGGAAGCGGCCGATCAGAAGTGTGTGAGCCGCGTCACCGCGGCGATCGGTCGAGCGCATCGCCCGGCCGCGGAGCTGGTCCAGGCATGCCGGGACTCGTATCTGGAGATCGTCGAGTTCTGCAAACGCAAGAACCTGATCGGCGTGCCGGACGAGCCACTCGAGATCGATTGGACGCCCCCGTTCCTGCGCGAATTCGCGGGCGCGATGCTGGATTCGCCGGGCCCCCTCGACAAGGGCCAGACGACGTTCTACTTCATCACGCCACCGCCCGACGACTGGACCCCAGAGCAGGTGGAGTCGTTCCTCGCCGAGGAGAACGACCGCCAACTCGCCCTGACGACCATCCACGAAGGTACGCCCGGCCACTATCTCCAGCTCGTCTACTCGAACCGCTGCCCCTCGGTCGTGCGCGCCGTCTTCGGCAGTGGAGTCTTTGTGGAAGGCTGGGCGGTCTACGTGACCCAGGTCATGATGGACTTGGGCTTCCACGCCGACGATCCGGCCCTAGCACTGATTCACTGGAAGTTCTACCTGCGGGCCATCGTCAACGCTCTGTTGGACGTGGGGATCCACGTCGGCTCGATGACCGAGAGCGAAGCCATGGGGCTGATGGTCCAAGGCGGCTTCCAGGAGGAGTCCGAAGCTCGCAAGAAGTGGGATCGCGCGCGGCTCACCTCGACCCAGCTCTCCACCTATTTCGTGGGTTCGATGGAGATGTGGAACCTGGAGAAGGAACGCCGCCGCCGCCTGGCTGCGGCCTCGCGAGATCCGCGAGGAGCTACCGCCGTCCCCGAGCCTCGCATCGTCGGTGGCCTCGGTAGGACCCCCGGTTTCAAGTATCGCGAGCACCTCGAGTCGGTCATCGCCCACGGCTCACCGCCGATCCCGGTCATCCGCAAGATCTTGCTGGGCGAATAGCGGGGCCAGCGCGCCGCGCTGGCGAAGAGCGATGCGGCATCTAAGGCGGGCGTGGTCGGGGTTATGGGCCAGGGCATCCGACCGGGCAACAATGCGCTCTTCGCTGAGCCGTCCGGGATTGTGGCGGCTGGCTAGCGGTTCAGCTTGGGCCGGCGGGGGGAGCGGCGGTCGTCGGGATTGGACTTCGAGGAAGCGATGACGTCGATCTCCTCGAACGAGGAGGGCGTCCATGGCTCCCGGATTCGATCCGCTATCAGCGCCGCGTACCCAGGGTTGATCTCGTAGCCCGTCCCGCGACGATCGCACGCGCGCGCGACCTTGAGTGTGGTTCCGCTGCCCAAGAACGGGTCCAGCACCAGATCGCCCGGGTCCGTGTGTGAGTAGACGAAGAAGTGGACCAGCTCCTCCGGGAACGCGGCCACGTGATAGTTCATGGCGCGGACGTTGGGCGGCCGGTAGGCCGGGATCCGCAGTACGTCGCCCACGGAACGGCCCGCAGGATTGCGCTTGTCGTCGCGCGGATCGGCGATGCGATATTTCTGCGGAACGCGCGGCTTGTTGAACTTGTAGTCACGGCCCTTGGCGAAGACCAGCACGTCTTCGAACTTGTGGTCGTGCAGCCGACCGATGTAGGACGATGGCTGCGGCAGAGCGTTGGGGACGTACCAGATCACGTGCTGGAGCAGCTCCCAGCCGCGCATCCTGGCGTAGATGTCCATGGCGATCGGGTGCAGCCTGCCCGCGACCCGGCGGCTGTTGACGTTGACGACCAGGACGCCATTGGGCCGGGCGACGCGGTAGCACTCGTCCCAGGCCCGACCCAGCTCCTGGAGGTACTCCTCGTACGTGCCGCGGCCGATCTGGGCGGGGTGGTAGTCCTTGAGGTCCCAGTAGGGTGGGCTGGTCACGATCAGATCGACGCTGCCGTCCTCGAGTTCCGGCATCGCTTCAGACGAATGGAGGAAGACCCGTTGGCCGTCGAACTCCAGGGCCGGTTCGAGTGCCGGACCGTCGGCCGTGGTCACAGGTCGTCCCTGCGCGGCAAGCTCGCTACTCGCCGGTTGCGGGCGCGGGTGGCTTTGACGGTGCCGAGGGCGCCGAGGGCGCGGAGGGCGAGGAGGGCGCCGAAGGTGCGGCTGCCGCGGCTTCGAGCGCGTCTAGCTGGTAGTTCGAGGCCTCGGCGGCGCGGGAGAGCGCGGTGACAAGGCGGTCTGCCTCGAGCAGCCGAGCTACGTGTGTCTTCGATCCCGCCGCCACGGCGACGGCTTCGAGCCCATCGAAAACCAGCATCCACCACAGAACCTGCTCGAACGACTCGCGGTTGAACCAGCTGACCTCCTCCCAGACGTTGACCTTGATGTAGGGTCGGACTTCCTCGTCGGCGATCAGGGCGCGGGCGAGGGCGGCGGCGCGATCGTCGGCGGGGAGGTGGGCCACCGAGCCCGGCAGCGGGAGGCGGTGCAAGAGGCGGATCAGGGCTACGAGACGCCAGGACTCAGCCTCGTCCGTCCCCAGGTCGCGGAAGACGGCGGCCACCGAGGGGCTGAGCTGGAGCTTCTCGATGGCAGCGTCGGCGCCCCTCGCGGTCGGGTCGGCCACAGAGACGATGGCGTCGTATACGAGCCGGCCGAAGATGGCGTACCACGCCGCCGAACGGGTCAGGCCTGCGTGCAACCGACCGCCGCCCGGTATTTCGGGCAGGCTCAGGGCAGCTTCGGCGCGGGCTCGGAAGGTGGCGGTCGCTCTGGCGACGTCGCCGGTGGCTCCTGTCACCTCAACGAGTGCATCGAGAATCCGCTTCACGGCTGCGGTCGTCTCCGCAAGCGGCGCCTCGGCCTCGACCGGAGCCTTGACTTCGGGCGTGTCCGAGCCCGCGGACGCTGCCCGTGTTGTCGCGATCTCCACCAATCGCCGAACAGCGCCGCCCTCGCCCGCACCCGCGCCAGCACTTCTGACCGTAAGCGCGCGCACCGCAGTGTGCAGTGGCGCGAGCTGCATGTCCCGAAGCGCCGCGGCGACACTGCTGACGCCGCCACCCGCCAGCTGCTCGGCGAGCAGCGCCAGCGGTGCATCGGGCCCGGCTTGTATCTCGTGAATGTCGAGGAAGACCTGGCAGCCGTAGGCGTGGAGGTCGACGAACAACCCGTCGCGGCACAGGTCCGCGCTCTTGCGGATGAACTCCAGGCCGGAACGCTGCTCTCGCACGATCGTGTACCACTCTCCGTCGGGATGGAGACCCAGCGCCTCGCCCAGGGACCTCTGAACCAGCCGCCGCCCGCCCGACTCGTCTGGGACGGAGTAGGCCGCCGACGTCTTGATCCAGCCGTGAGCCTCGGCATAGCGGTTGTGGTAGACGACCAGCCCGCGCTCATCGCCGGCCCGGTTCGAGTAGGCGAAGACGTCCTCGTTCACCCATCCGCCCGGGTCGTACACGTCGTACAGGACGAAGTCGTGCACGTCAGCGAAGAGATGGCGGCGGTGGAAGAGCGGGAAGATCTCGCGCTCGTGGCGTTCCACGAGCCAGGCTTCCGGTCGTTCGTCGCGATACGCCCGCCGGTATTCCATGCCGTACTTCTCGGCGAAGCCTTCGATCTGGCCGTGCCCGATCATGGGCAGCCCGGGCATCGTCGCCAGAAGCGTGGCTACGCCGAAGTACTTGTCGCCCTTGCCGAACTGGTCGATCGCCGTCCGTTCGTCGGGATTGCTCATGAAGTTGACAAAGCGCTTGAGGACTTCCGGATCGAACTCCAGCGTGTCCTTGACGACTCGCCGGTAGCTGGCGTTCTCCTCGTCGCGCAGCATGTTCATGAACGCGCTGTTGTAGACCCGGTGCATGCCGAGCGTTCGGACGAAGTAACCCTCGAGCAGCCAAAACGCTTCGGCGAGGAGCAGTGTGTCAGGCACCTCCGCCGCGACCCGATCCACGACCTCGCGCCAGAACTCGTGNNTCCGGGAACCACAGCCGCTGGATGTGGCGACGCGCCAGAGTCATTGCTGCGTCGAAGCGGATGATCGGGAACTGCCGCGCCACCTGCAGGATCGTCTGGATGACGGCCTCGCGAACCTCGGGGTTGAGGTAGTCGAGCTGGGCCGTATCGTTCCAGGGCATACTCGTGCCGTCGTTGCCGTGGTAGATGTAGGTGGCGTCGCCGGTCCAGGTGTCGGTGCGCTTGAACACGACCGCGGCATCGGTCGAATTCCAGTAGTGGTCCTCGATCTGGATCGCCACCCGCTCGTCGTCGCTCAGGTTCCCGCCCGTGAACGAGTAGGCCGGGTACGGCGAGTCGGGCAGCGACAGGAACCAGTCGGGGTGCTCGATGACCCAGCGCGAGTCGATGCCCATGTGGTTGGGGACCATGTCCGAGCTGAGCCGGATGCCGCGAGCCGCGCAGCGGTCGCGCAGCTGGCGGAAGGCTTCCTCGCCGCCCAGGTCGTCGGCGATGGCGTAGTCCATGAGCGAATACGCTGAGGCGGCGGCCTCGGGGTTGCCGCGCCATTGCTTGATCCGCTGCGACGCGCGACTGCGCTCCCACAGGCCGATCAGCCACAAGCCTGTGAAGCCGCGCTGGGCCAGCGTGTCCAGCTCTTCGTCGGGGATCTCGTCCAGGCGGTGGATCCAGCGACCGTAGCGCTTGGAGAGCTGGTCGAGCCAGACGTATGTCGTTTTGGCCATCAGCACCACGCGAGGCATCCAATCGAGGTCCTGGCTGAAGCGCTCGTACTCGTTCTCGATGCCGCCCAGTCCCGGGCCGTGCGTGGCGCCCGCGGGTCCGGGTGTCGGGTGCATCCGCATCCACAACGCCACTTCCTCTTCGTGGAGGACGTCGAGCGTGACGACAAGACGGTCGAGGAAGCTCGTCAGAATCAGGCCCCAGCGCGATCGGATGAAGCGGAGCTGTCCGGCGAGCGAATCGGGCTCGGCCAGAGCTGGAGCCCGAAGGAAGGCGATCAACGAGATCCCTTCCGGCCCGAACTTCGGCTGGCTCTCGAAGAAGTCGTGGAGGCCGGCGATCACGTCGTCGTAGGCCGTTCGCGCGGCCAGGTCCGAGTCGTCGAACAGCTCGTCGAATGTCTCGAAGGCGGGGTTGACGTTCGCCAGCCAGAGGAGCAGCAGCTCTTCTATGGCAATCTGGCGGTTTGGCGTGCCCTCGGTCTCATCATCGAGGTAGGCGGTTGGCTCCCGGCCGTCGCGATAGACGGCCTGGGGCGGGAACTGCTCGATGAAGCGAATCAGAGCCTGGTCGAGAGTCTCCGGCCGGACCTGCTCGACGAGCACCGCCACGGCGTCGGCCATGACGTTCGGGTTGACCGTACGGCGGTAGATCTCGATGGCGTGGTGGCTGATCTCGTCGATCAGCCCCATGGCGTTGAGTTCGGCGGCGTGGACGACCCGGCCGGGGTAGCGGGCCTTATCCGCCCGTTCGTTCATGACCTTGGCGAAGGCGCGCGCGGCGGGGAAGTCGGGGATTATGACGTTCCCGCTGGTCTGGAACAGCGCTCGGTCGAAGTCGTAGCGGTCGCGGGCCGCTTTCGAAACGTGGAACTCGAATGCCACGGGTTCTCCGAAGCTGCGAGCTGAGCAGGCGTTGACGACCGAAAGCTCTCGGTCGACGAACGGGAGTCTATCAGCCGAGCAAACCGCGGCTCGGATCAGGCCGTTGGCTGGCCGGCATCCGAGAGGGCCTCGTTGTAGATGCCGGCGCCGTCGATGCGGCGCGAGGGCGAGCTCAGGAGCGAGAGGTCGCCAACGAGGCGGCTTTCGAGGCGAGTCTGGGCGGCCGCATCTATCAGGCGAGCCGCCTTCGCAGCGCAGAGCATGACCTGCTTGGTTTCGAGCCGAATCGGGTCGTCCCAGAACCAGCCGTCACTGGCAAACATCGCCAGCCGCCACCGTTCGGCCTCCATCAGTGTCTTGAAACCGTCGCGCTGCTCCGAGTTGGCGAGCGGGAGCTGGCGACGAGCGAACTCTTCGGCAGTCTCCACGCCGAAGATCGCGTCCACATACCCGTCGCGAGCCCGCCACAACGCCTGGGGTTCCATGAAGTCCCCGGCCAGACCTTCGGCTACCACGTCTATCGCCGACGCGAGCCGCTCGAAGGCAGCGCGCAGCGGCCCCTTCCAGCGCCCATCGGAGGCATCAGGGCATTCGGCAGTCCAGCGCAGAACGCCGTGATGGCAGCTCCACGACGATCGTTCGGAGATCTGTGCGACCGTGAAGGCGGTGGCGGGCGTATCGCAAACCAGCCGCCCGACGGTCGTGACGTCGAAGCCGCGGTCGGGCACGTCCGAGCTCGGGTTCACGAGCCGCGCCAGGAACAGGTCGCGGAACTTCTGGTGATGGCCGTAGAGTTCGCCGTCGGTGGCGATCAGGGCGAGCGGCGCGGCCCCGTCCCGGATGGCTAGTTCGGCGAGGCGCGGCAGGATTCGGTCGTGGGCGAACGAGTCGGCGTTCATCGTCGCGTCCGACTGGAACGAAGCCGCGGCCGAAAGCTCGGCGTCGTAGAAGACGACCACGATGTGGCGGCGCCCGCCGAGCTCCACCCGATACGGCCGGCCGGTGTCGATCCGGCCGCCGGCCGCCTGCCAGGGCGCCAGGATCGTGTACCTCACATTCTCGTCGGCCAGGATTCGAAGGGTCGGCAGATCGACCGCGGTCTCTGGTAACCACAGCCCGGTCGGCCGGCGACCGAACCGCAGCTCGAAGTCGCGCAGGCCCCAGCGGATCTCGGTCCGCCGATCGGCCATCGAGGCGAGCGGCAGGATGGTGTGGTGGTACGCCTGTGCCATGGCGTTGCCGGCGTCGCTCTCGCTCCCGGTGGGCACGTCCGATTCAACGAAACCAGTGTGAGTGGCTGCGTCGTTGGCCGCCAGCCAGGTGGCCAACGTAGGCCCGAGGTCGTAGGAGATATGACGCAGGTTGCCGCGTTCGGCGTTCGGCTTGTAGCACTCGGCGTCGATACGGGCATTCCAGTCGCGGTATGGGGCCGCGGCCGGCTGCGGCGCGATCTCTCCGCTGAAGGGGTCGCGGCGCTCGGGCTGGTAGAAATGGCCATGGACGGCCAGCTTTGGGCGGCTCACTCGGCGGATGGTAGCGGAGTGAGCGGCGCCTCGGGAGCCCCCCGACCGAGGGGCGGCGGCACGCGGGGGTCTGCTCGGCGGACGGTGTGCGTCAGCGAGGCGGCGGGGGTCAGCCCGCCTCCACCGCCGAGTGGTCGATCGCCTGAGCCACGACGAAGCTGACCGTAAAGGTGCCGAACTCGCCCGGGCCGAGTGACACCGGCCAGCGGCAGAGGAGCGAACTGCCCTGATAGACGCGCTCGAACCCGCCCTCGGAGTTGGAGACGGTTTCGACCGGGTACCAGGTCAGGCGGGCGGCCGGCTCGAGCGCGGCCTCAATTCGGACGCCCTCGTGATCGTTGCCGAAAGCCAGGCTCTCCGTCGATTCGATCTCGCCGGCGACGTCGTGCGGGGTACGCTCTCCGGCGGCTGCCTCGTAGAACGCGGCGGGGTTGTGGCCGCCGCCTAGCAGGTTCACGTTCCATTCGACGGCCAGCTCGAACGCGACAGGCTCCTCGCCCGTATTCTCGACCGTGGTCGCCAGCTCCAGCGTGGGCTTGAGGCGCGAGCCGCCGAAGCGGAATGTCTTCTCGATCGCGAGGGGCACCGCCAATGGCCGCTCCGGGGAGCTGGGGCCGCCCGTTTGCATCGAGCCGAGCCGGCGGGCCGAAACGCGATCCGGTGTCAGGGTGTCCAGTTCGTAGGCGCCCTCGACGAAATCGCCGAGCTCTGCGTACGTTCCCGCCACGAGCTGCCGCCCGGTGGTTGCCGCGCCATGCGGAAACAGATGGACGATGCCGCTCCGTCGTTCGTGGCGGTCGTATTTGAGGAATGCGGCCAGGCCAGGCTCCTTGGCGTTGACGGTGTCGTGGATTGTCCGGGGCGCCTCGACATCGGCCTGCACACCGGCCGCGCCATCGGCCGCCTCGCCGACAGCCGCCTCGCCGCCAGCCGTGGGGTCGCCGCCCGGCATGCCCCGCTGAACAAGCGCTTCCGCCTCCGTCGCCCCGAGCGCGGCCTCTTCCGCATCGCGGTCGGCTGCCACCAGCCGCGCGTGGTACGCCTCGGGCCGGCGCCGCAGAACCGAAGCCAGCGCCACGCGGCTGGCGCGCAGGTCCCAGGATGAGAGGCCCGCGCCCTCCGCCAGATCCACCACGACCGTCTGGCCCGGAGCAGTCACGAGCACTTCGTCGATCGCGTCGAGGTCCGTGTCGGCGAGCCGCGCACCATACGGTCGGCCGCCGTCCCTGGCGGAGGCTGCGTCGGCGAGGTCCTCGGCCGCGATCAGGTGTCCGAGCGTGGCCATGCGCATATGGACGATGTAGATCCCCCCGAACAGCCCGTGCCAGTAGCAATCGTTCGACTGACCCTGGTAGAGGTGGTCCAGCGCGCGCGACACCGTCGGCCCGTCGGGCATGGCATCCACCTTTGCCGAGGCGCGCAGCATCTGCTTGTGGAGGTCGTTGATCTCGCGGTACCGGGCGGCGTAGTTGCGCCAGAAGCCGCCGCGCAGGAACCGGGCTGCGGGCTCGTCGCGCTCTCGGGCACGCTCGAGCAGTTCCGTGAAGACCGGGGTCTCGGCGGGGGGGAGGACCCACTCGGTCATCTCCACGTACGAGGCAGTGGGGAAGTAGGCGCGCCTCGTGGGCGGCTGGCGCTCCAGCCACTCCGAAGGAGTTACGGTGCCCAGCCAGCCGGCTTCACGCTCCAGTGCCTCGAACATCCGGTCGACCCAGTGTTCGCGACTCCAGCAGTATTCGAAGGTTCCCGGCCACGCCCCGAACTTCTCGCCGTCGTCGCCCATCATCCCGACGAACCGTCCGTCCGGCGTCACGCGCCGGCGCAGGTACTCGACGAGCTCCTCGACCGGCCGAAACGGGATGCGATAGCGCAGGCCCTGCTCCGTCCCGAAGACGGTGAGCCGCAGGCCGCGATCGTCGGTCGTGAACGCGGTCCACATTTCGTCTTCGCCGACCGATGCGGCCCGAAGGTGAGTGTCATCCAGCACAGTCCAGCGGTAGCCGGCCGCGGCCAGGTCGTAGGCGAGCGACGGTTCCCAGACCCGCTCCGCCAGCCACGCCCCGGCCGGCCGCCTGCCGAATAGCTGCTCTAGCTCATCGGCCATGCGCACGAGCTGACCGTGGCGGTCGCGGTCCGGCAGCGTCACCAGGATGGGCTCGTAGTAGCCGCCACCGACAATTTCCACCTGGCCGCGGTCCACCAGGCCGCGAATCTGTCGGAGGGAGTCGGGCCGGTGCGCGGCCATCCACTGCAGCAGTGGCCCCGTGTAGTGGAGGCCGAGGTGGACGTCGGGGTGCCGCTCCAACGCGGCGAGCAATGGCGCGTAGGCATGCTCGAAAACGTCTTCGATCACCCAGCCGAAGTTGCCGACTGGCTGATGGTTGTGGATTACGAGTGCGAGCGAGACGCGGCCGCCCACGCGATTCAGCTGGGCTCGGGCGGGCCGTGGCGCGGTCGCCGGACCGAGATCCCGGCGGCGGGCAGGTACATCCGCTCCGTGTACTCGTGCAACATCCGCAGCGTCGAGAACCGCCAGACCGTGCTGGCGATGGAGCGTCGCATCTCGGCGATCCAGCCGTCCGGGACGTCGTTCTCATCGCGTTTGTAGTAGAGCGGCACGACCTCTTGCTCCAGGAGCCGGTAGAGGTCCTGCGCGTCGGCGTAGTCCTGGGCGCCCTCGTCGGGGTTCGTTTCGCGGCCGCCGATGGCCCAGCCGTTGTCGCCGACCCAGCCTTCGTCCCACCAGCCGTCGAGNNTCGTAGTCCTCCAGGATGAAGACCCGACCTCGCAGCTGGGGCGAGCGCGACCGGGCGAAGATTTCCTGGATGACGCTCTGGCCGGGGCGGTCGGCCGGATGCGCCTTGCCGGCAAAGATGATCTGGACCGGTCGGTCCTTGTCCCACAGTAGGCGAGAGATGCGGTCTATGTCGGAGAAGATCAGGCCCGCGCGCTTGTACGTGGCGAAGCGGCGGGCAAAGCCTATCGTCAGAGCGCTCACGTCGAGGACCGACTCCAGTTCCTCCAGCACGCTCGGCGCCTCGCCGTGGCGGGCGAACTGATGGCGCAACCGGTTGCGGGCGAAGATCATCAGCTCCAGCTTCTGGCGCTGATGGGCGCTCCAGATCTCCACGTCCGGGATCTGGTCCGTGCGCTCCCAGAACCTCTCCGTACCGTCACCGGCGTCGAGGCTGTCCAGTTGGCCGAGGTAGCGGCCGAAGAGTTCGCCCACAGGCTGGCCGACCCAGCTCGGTACGTGCACGCCGTTGGTCACGGCCAGGATCTGCTTGTTGCCGAGCCCCTGCCAGGTGTTGTTTGCGGTGACGCTGTGCAGCTTGCTGACCGCGTTCGCGGCATTGGAGAGGCGCAGCGATAGAGCCGTCATGTCCAGCTGACGCGGGTCGCCGTCGGCGCCCCGGGCCAGCTCCAGGACCCGCTCGATCGGGACTCCGCCGGTGTGCTTGCGGCCGTCGCCGTCGTAGAGCGGCCCCGCGACCCGACGCACCAGGTCCGCATCGAAGCGCTCGTTGCCGGCGGAGACGGGCGTGTGGATGGTGAAGACGCTGTTGGCGCGGGTCCGCTCCAGCGCTTGTTCCAGGTCCACTCCCTTCTCTACCAGGGCGCGGGTCCGCTCCACCAGCAGGAACGCCGAGTGGCCCTCGTTGAGATGCCAGACGGACGGCTCGATGCCCAGGGTCTTGATCGCCCGGACGCCACCCGCGCCCAGGACCAGCTCCTGATGCAAGCGCATTTCCCGGCCGCGGACGTAGAGGATGTGGGTAATCGGCCGGTCGGACTCGTCGTTGTCTGGGATGTCGGTATCGAGAAGCAGGACCGGTACGCGGCCGACTTGCACCGCCCAGACCGCGACCGTGAGCATCCGCCCAGGCAGCTCGATCTCGATCGTCATCGGATCGCCGTGCGGGCCGACGACACGCAGGATCGGCAGGCGAGCCAGGTCGTAGTCCGGGTAGGCGTGCTCCTGGTGCCCGTCCGCGTCGATCGTCTGGCGGAAGTAGCCGTGCTTGTAGAGCAGCCCGACGCCGATGAACGGCAGTGCCATGTCGCTCGCCGACTTGATGTGGTCGCCCGCCAGGACGCCCAGACCGCCCGAGTAGATGCCCAGACTCTCGTGGAAGCCGTACTCCGCGCAGAAATACGCGATGGGCTTCTTGATCGATGAGCCGTATTCGCGGTTGAACCAGTGCTGCTGGCCGCCTGCCATGTAGCGGTCGAACTCGGCCAGGACCTGGCTGCATTCGGCCATGAACGCCGGATCGTCGAGCAGCTCAGACCAGGCGACCGGCTGCGAGAGGACCTCGATCGGGTTGCGGTAGCGCGACCAGGCCAGGCCGTCGATGCGACTGAAGAGCGCCCGCGCACGCGGGTTCCAGCTCCACCACATGTTGTAAGCCAGCCGCCTCAAGCCCTCGAGCTGCGGAGGCAGCCGAAAGGAAGCTCCCGGTAGTGTGGGAACGCGGACGGGATCCATGCGTCGCCATGATATCCGACGACGGAGGACCATCGTCTGGGCCCTGCGGGGCATTCTGGCGTCTGGGCCGATGACCGCGGGCGCGTCTGCGACTACCATGGCCGCAACGGGAATCGTGTCCGGCGCCAGGATTGCGTCCCGCCATCGGTCCCGGATCACAGGAGCAAACTGGATGCGCGTCGTCTGCATCTCCGCCGAGTGCGAGCCCTGGGCCAAGACGGGCGGCCTGGGGGACGTAGTCGACGCACTGGCGCGGGCCGTGGCGTGCGGTTCGGACCAGGAAGCGGGGGCCGAGCAGGTCGTCCAGTCCCAGGTCTGGGTGGGAACCGGCGGCGTGATGGGCCAGGCGCCCGGTGGCGTTTCGCCGTGCGTGGATCGCCCGGTGGACGTGTTTCTGCCCAGATACCGGGGCGTGTCCGTTCCCAACGACGCGTCCGTTACGCCGCTCTCCGTTCCGGATCCGCATGCCGCGGGCGGCGTGACCGAAGTCAAGCTCGTTGAGTTCGAGGCGCGGGGCTATCGAGTGCGTCTCGTGGACCACCCGCCGGCCTTCGATCGGGATGGCTACTACGGCGATGACGATGGTGACTTCGCCGACAACGGCTGGCGCTTCGGATTGCTGTGCCGCGCCGCTCTCGAGGCCCTGCTCGCCGAGGACCGCCCTCTGGACGTCCTGCATCTCCACGACTGGCAAGCGATGCCGGCCGCTCTGATGCGAGACATCTTCTACAGCGACAAACCGCGGATCTTCGACGCCGCGGTCGTGGTCACGATCCACAACCTTGCCTACCAGGGCTGGCTCTCGCGCGAGCAGCTGGCAGGCATTGCGACCGTCGCCGAGATCTCCAAGATGGTCGGCCCGCACGCGGATGGGCTGCTCCTGCTGCGTGAGGGGATCAAGCGCGCCGAGCTGGTCAACACCGTCAGCCCCGGGTACGCGGCGGAAGTCCTCACGCCGGCCTTCGGGTTGGGCATGGACAAGGTCCTTCGCGGGCTGGGCCACCGCTTCGGCGGCATCATCAACGGTCTCGACACGGCGTTGTGGGATCCGGGCACCGACAGCGCGCTGCCGGCGAGCTATTCGCGGGCCGATCTGTCGGGCAAGGCCACATGCCGGCGAGCTCTCCTGTCCGAGGTCGGTTTCGATCCGGACGACGAACGCGCGGTGCTCGGCATGATCGGACGACTCGATCCCCAAAAGGGCTTCGACCTGCTGACCGGGGCCGCGAAGGACCTCCTCGTGGAAGGCGGACGGCTCGTCGTTCTCGGCACCGGGGACCCCAAGCTCGTCGCGGAACTCGAGGCTCTGGCCAGCAAGAGGCCGGACGCGGTGGCAGTCAGCGAGAGGTTCGATCGGGCGCTGGCGCGGCGCATTTACGCGGGTTCGGACCTGTTCGTGATGCCATCGCGCTTCGAGCCGTGCGGCCAGGGCCAGATGATCGCGCTGCGATACGGGACGCCGGCGATCGTGCACCGCACGGGCGGCCTCGCCGACACGGTGGTGGACGCCGACGCGTTTCCTGACGAGGGCACGGGCTTCGTCTTCGAGACGCCCACGGTGGCGGCCCTCCTGGAAGCCTGCCGACGGGCGATGTCGCACTACCACGCCGGCGGCATCGCCTGGGCCGAACTGCAGGATCGCGGCATGGCGATCGACTGGTCGTGGGAGGCGGGCCCGGCGGAGCAGTACGCGGCCACATACCGGCGAGCGGTCTCGCTCCGACGAGAGCCGTAGTTCGTGTCCGAGGCACCCGCCGATCTTCTCATCGTCGGAGCTGGGGCCGCAGGGCTGACAGCTGCCCTGGTGGCGGCCGAGCGGGGAGCCCGGGTGGTGATGCTCACCAAGGGCCACGCCCCCGATTCCTCGAGCATGCACGCTCAGGGCGGCATCGCCGGAGCCATCGGCGACGATGACACGGCCGCCCTTCACGCCGTGGACACCAAACGAGCGGGCCGCGAGCTGTGCCGCGCCAGCGCCGTCCGGGTCTTGACTCAGGAAGGCCCCGAGCGCGTTCGCGAGTTGATCGCGATGGGCGTTCCGTTCGACCCGGAGCTGAACCTGGAGGGCGGGCACTCGCGGCGCCGCGTCTCCAGCGTCGAGGGGGCCGCCACCGGATGGGCGGTCACGAGCCTCCTGGCCCGCCTGGCTGGACGGACGGAGTCGATTTCTGTGCGCGAGGCGACGAACGTGCTGGGGCTGTGGGTCGCTGACGCGCGTTGCCTGGGGGTCCTGACGCCCGACGGCCCAATTGCTGCTCGGGCGACGATCCTGGCAATGGGAGGCGCAGCGGCCCTGTGGGCCCGATCGACCAACCCCGAAGGTCAGATCGGCGACGCCATCGCGATCGCCTTTGCGGCCGGCGCCGCGGTTGCGGACCTGGAGTTCATGCAGTTCCATCCGACGGTACTCGCCGGGTCGCGGCTGCTCCTGACCGAGGCCCTGCGCGGCGACGGCGCCACGCTGCTCGACGCGAATGGCGAGCGGTTCGTCGACGAGCTGGCGCCGCGCGACGAGGTCGCCCGCGCCATCGTCGCTCGCGGCCACGTTCGCCTGGACCTGCGAGATATCGACCGCGGGCGCTTCCCGGGCCTAATGGCCGAGATCGAGAAGGCGGGCTTCGACCCGGCCACGGAGCCGATCCCGGTCTCGCCGGCGGCTCACTACACCATCGGCGGCGTCGTGACGGACCTCTTTGGGCGAACCGACATCGCGGGCCTGTTCGCCGCTGGCGAGAGTGCCGCCACCGGCGTCCACGGGGCCAATCGCCTGGCCTCCAACTCCCTGCTCGAGTGTCTCGTGTTCGGGCGGCGGGCGGCGCTCGCCGCCCTGGATGAGCCGGCCCCGCCGTCCCGGCTCGGGCCCACGCCGCCGTCTCCGGCCGTGCGCCTGGCCTCAGCCGAGCTACGCGAGCAGGTCTGGCTGGAGGCCGGTGTCGTGCGCAGCGGGGCGGACCTCGATCACCTGGCCGCCAGCGCCGATCCGGTGGCCTCGCTCGTCGCCCGCTTCGCGCTTGCCCGCACCGAAAGCCGCGGCGTCCATTACCGTATCGATGCCCCCGCCACCGATCCTGCCCTGGAAGGACACTTCGTCCTCAGACCGGGCCAGGAGCTCAAACTGGAGCACTGGACTTGACCCTGCCCGCCACTCCCCCGGCTCCTGCGCCCGCCACCGCGACCGACCGCCGCAAGATCCGCCCGCCGGACTCGGCCGCCGTTGCTCGCGTCGTCGCTGCCGCGCTGGCCGAGGATCTCGTCATGGGAGATCCTACCGGCGAGGGTCTCTTTGGGCCGGACGACACCTGCGTGACAGTGCTCCTGCAGAAGGAGCCGGGCGTCTTGTGCGGCCTTGGCGTGGTCGAGGCCGTCTTCGCGGCGCTGCACCCGCGGGTTTCGGTGACTCCCCTCCACTCTGACGGCGACACGATCGGCGCCGTCCCTGCCGAGATCGCCCGGATCTCAGGGCCCACTCGCGCCGTCCTTGCCGGCGAGCGGACGGCCCTGAACCTGCTCTCCCGGCTCTCGGGCATCGCCACTCTTACGGCCAGATGCGTCGCGGAGCTGGACGGCACCGGCGCCATATTGCTGGACACGCGCAAGACCACGGCCGGCCTTCGGGAGCTCGAGAAGTACGCGGTCCGGTGCGGCGGCGGGTCGAACCATCGCCTCAACCTGGGCGAGGCGCTCCTCGTGAAGGACAATCATCTGCGCCTCGCCGGTGGGATCGCGGCGGCTGTGGCTCGGCTTCGCGAGGCCCAATCTCGGCTGCGCCTCGAGGTCGAAACTGAGACCCTGGACGACGTGCATGAGGCGCTCCGGGCCGGGGTCAACCGGATCATGCTGGACAACATGACGACGGACCAGATGCGCCAGGCCGTGGCCCTGTGCCGCAGCTCGGCCAACGGCGCTGTCGAGACGGAGGCCTCTGGTGGCGTGACGCTCGCCAACCTGCGAGAAATCGCCGAAACCGGCGTCGACTACATATCCATGGGGGCTCTGACGCACTCGCCGAAAGGGCTCGACGTCTCGCTCGAGGTCGCCTCGTGACATCGGGCGGCTCGGCCGAGAGCCGGGCTTCGGAGGCCCGCGCCATTCCCGTAGATCCGCCCGGCGATTCCTCCACATTCCCCGCGCTGGCTGCCGAAATCCGGAGTCTCGCCCGCGAGCGCGACGCCGTCATCCTGGCCCACAGCTACGAGCGCCCCGAGATCCAGGACGTCGCCGACCACGTCGGCGACTCGCTGATGCTCTCGCGGGCGGCGGCCTCGGCGCCCCAATCGACGATCGTCTTCTGCGGCGTCTCGTTCATGGCCGAAACGGCCAAGATTCTCTCCCCCCACAAGCGTGTGCTCCTGCCCGATCTGGCCGCGGGCTGCTCTCTCGCCGACTCGATCACGGTCGATCAGTTGCTCAACTGGAAGGCCGAGCATCCGGGCGCTGTGGTGGTCTCGTACGTGAACACGACCGCGGCCGTGAAAGCCGAGAGCGACTACTGCTGCACGTCGAGCAACGCCCGCGCCGTCATCGAGGCGATCCCGCGCGACCGCCAAATTCTCTTCCTGCCGGACATGTTCCTGGGCATGTGGCTCGAGCGAGTCACCGGTCGCAAGCTGCACATCTGGCTTGGTGAGTGCCACGTACACGCCGGGATTAGGGCCTCGGACGTTGAGCGCTGGCATCGCGAGGAGCCCGGGGCCGAATTGCTGATTCACCCCGAATGCGGCTGCACCAGCCAGGTGATCGAAGCCGCCGGCGAAGAAGCCCACATTCTCTCGACCGAAGGCATGGTCTCCTACGCTGAACGGTCGAAGGCGCCGGCCTTCCTGGTCGCGACCGAGATCGGGATCCTGCACCGTCTCGCGCTCAAGGCGCCGAGCAAACGCTTCGTGCCTGTCAACCGCGAGGCGATCTGCCAGTACATGAAGCTGACTACGCTGCCGAAGCTTCGCGACTCCCTGCGCGACGGGGTGTTCGAGATCGACGTCCCGGCCGATGTCGCGACCCGGGCGCGCCTGGCCCTGGACAGGATGCTCGCGATCGGCTGAGTCGCCGTGCCGCCGGGGCCGACCGCCGGCCCTCAGCCCGACCGCCGCCCTTCAGCCCGGCCGACCGAGTTCCAATTGGACCGCCTGGAGCTGCTCGACCTGGGCGAGTCGGGCGAAGTGGTTGCCGGCCGACCGGTAGTGCTCGACCAGCCGAGCATATTCGTCCGATACCCAGGCGTAGTCCGGGTGGCCGGCCTGCCATTCCCGCAGGAAAACCACGCCGCACAGACGGACCTGCATCAGCTCCTTGAGGCAGTTGAAGCACGGCTGCACCGTGGTGTAGAGAAAGGCTCCGTCCAGGGCCGTACCGAAGCGGGCGGCCGTGAGCATCGCATTCTGCTCCGCGTGGACGCACAGGCAGATGTCGTACAGCTTGCCCGCAAGGCCCGCATCGGGCTGCTCGCGCCGGATTGCGCAGCGCCGGCAGCCCCGCTCGGATTCGGTGCAGTTGGGGTAGCCGGCGGGCGTGCCGTTGTACCCGCTGCCGAGCACCCGGTTGTCGCGGACGATGACGGCCCCTACTCGCGATCCCAGGCACTTGGCCCCGGACTCGACGACCAGCGCCAGGCGCATGTAGAAGTCGTGGCGGGCCCAACCCGCGTCGCCCAGTTCGATCACATCAGGAGCCATGGAATCCTCGTTCCTGCCAGCTCGCCGGCCGCCGGCCCTCGCGACCGCCTCGGCGTGACCACAACGAAGGTACACGAGCCGCGGCCGTCTCGCGGGCCGCTGGACCGGGGAAGGTTACATTTGTCTCGCAGTCGTATGCGACGCGTAGAATCCGGTCGAGATGGAGACGCCGCCTACGGGTCTGTTGCGGACCGTAGCGCACCTGCTGGAGTTTCGTGTGGTACCCGGCCACGAGGCCGAGGTCACAGGATACCTGCGCCAATCCATCCTGAAGGCTCGTGCACCCGCCGGGATGCGCATGCGATGCTTCGGAAGGCGTCTCCTCCACAACCAACCGGAGCACATCGTCGGAACCTGCTGGCAGGACGAAGCGGCCTTCGCCGCGGGCACGGATCGGCGGGGAGTTCCCAAGTACCTCGCTCCCGAGGCTGGAGTTGTCGAGGTGCTTCACTCGTCCGCATTCGAGATCTCGACGGCGATCGGCGATGGCCTCGATGGCGCGGAAATCGTGCGGGTCCTTCGTTCCGTGGTTGCGGCCGACCTAACCGAGGCCTGGAAGCGCGACACGGCGGGTTCCGCCGATTGGATCCGGGCACACGATGGGCTTGTTCTATTCCAGGCGGGCGTCAGCCTTGCCGCACCGACCGACGGCCAGGTGTCGGTTGCAACGCTGTCCGCGTGGCGCGATTGGGATGCCGTCCTGGTTGCCACCGGCGGCCGCCTCGGGAACCTGATCCGAAACACGCGGTTTGATGAAGTGGAGAGACTCGACCGGCTCGCCCACTACGAGCTGCTCGGAGCCGAAACGCAATGACACCGTGGCCCTGGTGCGTTGCGGTCTGCGGAACGCGTTCCCCAGGATGGATCGATCCGTCGGCACATTGCGTCGTTAAGCAAACTTAGATTGCCCGTCGCGAGACGGCAGGCGATGCTTCCACGGCCGTCTAAGGCGACGTGCCGGGGAGCGGCGACATATGAGAGGTGCGATTGAACGCGGTTGCGGCTAGGTCACGTCAGCTGATACGGACGGTTCTGGCGGTCGGGGGCATGGTTCCCGCGTTGCTTCTCGCCCTGCTGGCCGTCTGCTCACTGGCGTATTTCGTGGCCTTCCTGCAGCCGCTGACTGCCGGGATCGATCAGGTTCTGCCGATCGACCCGGGCGATGCCAACCCAGGTTTCGCTCTCATGTCCGCTGTTGGCATGGGAGCGCTCAGTGTCGGGTTGCTGCGGGGCAAGGTCGTGGCCTGGTGGCTAGCGGTCGCGACCCTGGCCGTGGCATTGCTGGCGCAGACCGGAGCGCTCGCCCATCCACTCGGAGTAGTCGTCGTCGGTGGCGTGCTGGCCGTACTCATAGCCGACAGCCGACGCTACAAGGTCACGACGGGATCGAGTTGGATGCGACGGATCGAGGGCTTGCTCATTGTCGGCGTGGTCGTCATCGTGCTGGAAACGGCGCTTGTTATCGCCGCCACGGGTTCGTGGCCGGCGCCATTTGCCGCGCTCAGCGATGCGACCTCGGCCCTTGGCGACGCCCTTGGCATCAGCGACGATGCGGCAGGTTCCGTCCTCAGCCTGACCAGCCACAACCTCCTTTTCGCGCTCCTCCTCGTTGTGGCTCGGCTTCCGCTGGTCCTGGCGGCCATCGGCGTCCTGACCTGGGTGCCAGAACCGCCGCCGGATCCCTCGAGCCGAGCTCGCGCCAGGGCGATCGCAGAGAAGTACGGCTCTGGTGCGCTGCTTCCGTTCCAGCTCGGTGAGGACAAGCGAGTCTTCAGTCCGACTGACGCAGACGGTGTCGTGGTCTACGGGCTTGCCGGCCGAACGGCCGTTGTCCTGGGCGATCCGATCGGGCCGGCGGAGGAATCGGCCAAGGTCCTGGCGGCGTTCCTGGACCGATGTCGCAGCCTCGATCGGGTGCCGATCGTGTACCAGGCCAGCGACCGTGGTCGGCGGTCATTGCTCGGGGCCGGCTTTCGGGTGTTCCGAGTCGGCGAGGAGGCCGTCATCGACCTGGACACGTTCGACCTGTCGGGTTCGAGGCGGGCGAACCTGCGGCATACGGTGACGCGCTGCCGCAAGTCGGGCATGTCGGTGCACTGGTTCCCGTCCGGGTTGGAGCAGGACGTATCGCCGACGCTGATGGCCGATCTGGAGCGCATCGACGCAGACTGGCGCAAAGGAGCTGGTCCCCAACTCGGATTCACGATCAGCCGTTTCGACCGCGCCAGCCTGTATTCGCAGCCAGTGGCGGTCGCGGTCGATGAGCACGGGCGGGCTCTGGGGTTCGCGACGTTCCGGCCGACCGGCATCGACGGCGGCTGGGTGCTCGACCTGATGCGTCGAGCTCACGACTCGCCCCCGGGCGTGGTCGAGACATGCGTCGCCGACGCCGCCATGGCCTTGCGCGCCGCCGGCTCCCACAGCCTCTCGCTCGGCCTTGCGCCTCTCGCCGGACTGGACGCCGGGCGAACGGCCGAGGACCGCATCCTGGCCACCGGCGCTCGGCTGGTCGGCCGCTGGTACGACGTCCGCGGCCTGGCCTTCTTCAAGAACAAGTTCGATCCGACGTGGATCCCGCGATACGGAGCCATCCGCCGCCGTCGGGACTTCATCGGCTTTGTGGTCGCCCTCTTGTGGGTTCACGTCGGGCCCCGGTCGCCGCTTCACTGGCGGCGCCACCCGGCGACTCTTCCGAGCACGGCCTCCAGCGCCCGATGACCCGCCGCTCCCCCACACGCCGGTCCTCGGACGCGCGGAGGGCCGCGATGGCGGCCGCCGTGGCCGTCGCGGTGGTGATCGTTGCCGCCGCGTCCGGGACGATCGATTCGACGAACGCCACCCTGGTCGTGATGGGCTTCGACACGGATCGGGCACAGTTGATTACCGCGCTCCTGGTCGGATTGGTGACCGGCGCGGCTTGCCGGATGACCGCGGATAGGCTGGGTCTGGCGACCTGGCTGGGTCTCGTTGCGGCGACTGCCGTCTTCGGCCCGGCGTTCATCAGCGAAACGCAGGCGGCTCTCGGCTCGAGCGGCGCCCAAGGCTCGTTCGACCCGATGGGCTGGCTTCTGACCCTCGTCACGACCGTGTTCGTCGGTACCGTCTCGAGTTGGGCCGGGGCGACGCTTGCCGCCGGAGTGAGGCCAGGTCTGATCGCGGCGGGCGGTGCGATCATGGACAGCTTCGGAACGCGGCCACTCAGTTTCAATCTGCTGCGCCGGCCGCTCGCGGTCGCCGTAGTGCTGTTGCTGGTGGTCGTGTGCGTGCCCATATTCGGAGACATGGTCAACTTCACGCCCGATTCGCATATGTTCCGCGGCGGCCCTCCGCCGGTGGGCCTGGTGCCGGATGCGAGCCAATCGAGTGCGTCGGTGGATCCGGCATCGCCCGGACCCAACTCTGCGCCCAGCACGGGACCGCGCGCCACTCCGACCGCTAGCCCTGCTCGGCCCTGGCTGACATGGCTGCCATCGGGCGCCGGCAGCGTCACCGCCGTCGATCTACCGGCACCCTGGATCGGCGGCACGGCAACGACTGACGGCGTCACCATCTACGCGCCCCCCGGCTACAAGACCTCGGACAATCGGCGGTATCCGGTGCTCTACGAGGCCCCCAAGCCGTTCAGCGACTGGGAGACGGCCGTCCACATTTCGACCGTTCTCGATTCTCTGATCGACGGCGGCGACATACCGCCCATGTTCGTCGTCTTCGTGGCCGACATCGGTGGGCCGTACCCGGATACCGAATGCGCCAACTCGGTGGACGGTCGGCAGTGGATGGACACCTTCATCGGCGAGACCGTGGTTTCGTATGTCGACGCCCACTATCGGACGATCGCCACGCCGGCAGGGCGCGCGATTACCGGCTTCTCTCAGGGTGGATATTGCGCGGCCATCGTCGCGCTTCGCCACCCCACCGTGTTCGGTACCTCCATACCGATCTCAGGGTATTTCCAAGCCGGTAAGGGCGACGCCGGTTCCGCGCTCCCGTTCGGCGGAGATGCCGCGGCATTGGACGCCGCTTCGCCCTCGACGGTCGCGGCCAAGCTCCCGGCCGATGTTCGCGCCAGGCTTTACTTCATCGTCGTGGCCTCGCCGACGCAGCCGGTCTACGGCGAGGATTCGGCCAACTTCGAGAGATTACTGGCCGACCAGGGATATCCGTTCGTAGCCGTGCAGGCGAAAGTGCCGCACGGATGGGTTCAGGTCCGGCAGGAGTTCCCCGGGGCGCTCCAGACCTGGGCGGCTCGGTTGGTCGCCACTGGCGCCCTTTAACTGCTCGGGTGCTCTCGGCTAGCCTGCGCAGCCCGATTCGTTGGGGTAGAGCGGCCGCACGTCGATGGCGTAGCGATTCGCGCCGTACGTCCACACGGTCGTCGCCTGTGCGGTTCCGGCCACTGTGAGGAAGCTCGAGAGGTCGCCCCCGGTCAAGGCCACGCAGACCGTGCCGGGGACCGAGGTGGGCTGGCCACTTTTGGAGGGATCGCCGAGCGGCCAGGCCGCGATCGGTGCGGCTGGCTGCCCCGGGTCGGCCGGCCCCGCGTCGCTCAGGAAGACGCGCATTTCGGTAGGGACGTATGCCTCGGCGCCAAGCGTCCGCCCGAGGAAGGTCGAAAGGTCCGACATCTCAGACCAGAACTGCGACAGCCTGGCTCGTGAGGCCGCGTTCGTTTGGGTGACGCCCGAGTCGATCCCCAGCGCATAGGCGCCGATCGTATGAGTCTTGCCGTCGACGACGGTCGTGAAGGTGGTAGTGCCTGCGTCGGCGATGCCGACCGCGTCAAACTGAGCGTTCGGCCCAAGGAGCCCGGCTGCGTCGGCCGCGGCCAAGATCTTCTGGATCTCGGCCGGGGTGACTCGCACGACCTGCAGGCTCGGCAGGAGCGGCGTGGAGTTGGCCTCTGCCGGCGGGCCGGGAACGATGATCGTGCCGTCGCCGAAGAGAGCGAATCCGGGTACTGCGCTGAGTACGTAGCTCGGGCTTACAAAGCCGCCGGCGGTCTCGATGCGCAGAACGAGCTGTTCCGGGGCTGTTGCCACCACGTAGCCAAGCGGGACTGCCGCCGTGGCCGATGGGGCGGCTGAGACGCCCGGAGTGGGCGAGACGCCCGGAGTGGGTGAGGCGGCCCCGCCTCCGACGCATGCGGCCGCCAGCAGGCTGATGCCCAGGATGAGGAGCTTTCGCATGAGGCCCTCGCTTGTCTTGCGTTACAGGCCGGCGCCGCGCCGTGCGGCCCACCGTGATGCCCCGACGCCCGGCCAGCCGCCTCGGTTCCGTCTCCGCAAAGGCGGTGGATTGCGTCTCAGCCCATGGGCCGCCTTGATCGCTCTAGAGCGAAACCGCAGAGCCCGTTTCCGCGGAGCAATACAGCGCCTCGATTGTCCGGGCTTGGCCAAGCGCGTCGGCCCGGCCCAGGAGAGGCTTGCCGTCGCCGAGAATCGCGGCGCTCACGTTCTCGAGCTCGAGCCTGTATGGGTCGTCCGAATCGACCGGGATCTCGCGGTCGCCGAGCCTCATGCCACCGTACTCGCCCAGCCACGGGTCAACCAGCAGCAGGTTGGCTTTGCTGCCGATCGCTTCGAGCGAGCGATGATCGGAGTTGAACCCGGCCACGATCTCGGCCACGGGCCCGGAGGCGAATCGCAGCAGGCCGGAGAAGGCCCGGTCCACGCCGGTTTGGGCGAGGTCCTCCACGCCGTAGACGCTGGCGGGCTCGGCTCCGGCAACAACGCGCGCAGCGCTGACGCAGTAGCAGCCGACGTCCATGAGGCTGCCGCCGTCGAGCCCGCTTTCGAGTCGGGCGTCGCCTTCGGTCGTGAGCACGAAGCTGAAGGTGGCCCGTATCGAATGCAGCTCGCCAACTTCGGGCAGCAATTCCATGAAGCGCCTAAGCCGAGGGCCGTGGCGCCACATGAACGCCTCCATCAGGATGAGCTGGCGCGCGTTGGCGGCGTCGAAGGCTTCTTCCACCTCTCGCGGCCGGCGCGAATACGGCTTCTCGCACAGCACGTGCTTGCCTGCGGCGAGCGCCTGCATCGTCAGCGGGTGATGGAGCGAATTCGGGACGCTTATGTAGACGGCTTCGACTTCCGGGTCGGCCAGCAGCTCCTCGTAGGACCCGTGGACGCGGGCGATCCCGAACGTCCGGGCGAATTCCGCAGCGCGGGCGCGGTCGCGGCTGCCCACGGCCACCAGCGACACGTTGGCCGCTCTTTCGGCACCGCGCACGAGCCTGGCGGCAATGCGGCCTGGGCCGAGAATGCCCCAGCGGACTTTTCCGGACGACGGCATCGGGTTCCTCCTGCAGGAAGGCGATCGCGGGGTCGACTAACTGCCGGCCCGGTTCATGTTCGAGGGCCCCTCCGGCTGGTCGACCGCCTCGGCCGGCGCGGCCGGAGCTGCCTCAACCGCCTGTTCGGGCATGGGGACCTCGCGGTCGTTGTGGGCCGTGTAGTCGGGCACGGTCCGCTCGTACGAGCCCGTCATCAGTGGCGAGGAAATCATGAAGTCGGCCGAGGCCCGGTCGCAGGCGACGGGGATGTTCCACACGACNNGCTGCCGTCGGCGATCATCGCCCCTATTTGGAGATCGCCGCCGAGCGGCCCAGACTGGAGGCAGGTCACCGGCAGCTCGAGCTCGCGCTGGAGCATGGTGCCGGTCGTTCCGGTCGCGACCAGGTCGTGGGCGGCAAGCATGCCCCGGTTGTAACGGGCCCATTCGATCAAGTCTTGCTTCTTGTTGTCGTGGGCCACCAGCCCGATCCGTTTGCGCGGCTTGAGGTCCAGCGTCATGGGGCCATCCTCTCCGGCGTCGGCAACCCAGGCCGCGCGCCCTGGCGGGTCTACCGAGTTGCTTCGATCTCCATCCCGTAGGCAGTGGTGGGGTGGACCTTGACGTCGATCGAACCCTTGGTCAACTCAGAGTAACCGGCCGTGGTGTTGACGAGCTTGAAGCCGCCGCCCTGAAGCGTGCCCAGGTAGGCCTGCATTGTCTGGTCGTTCAAGCTTTGGTCAGTCGTGCCGTACGCGCAGTAGACCGCCAACCCAGTATCCGTGATAGCGCCGCTCGAGCCCAGCGTCTTGGGCGAACACCAGTCCGGCGCCGGCAAGTCGTTCCAGGTCGTTGGCCAGTTCAGCAACTCCACGAGCCCCTCCGGCGTCGTGCTGCCTGCAGTGGCGACGATGGCAGCGGTGGCCGGAGCGGCCGCCGACGGGCTGGCAATGGCGCCGGTTGGGGTGGGGGAGACTGTGGCGGCGGATCCGGTGCAGCCCGCCACGCCCAACGCCAGGCCCAGAAGCGAAAGCCACAATAGTGCCGAGCCGATCGGACGCTGCATTTCATCTCCTCCTGCCGGCGTGCGGGCGCACGCCTTGGTGGAACGCGAAGACGTGCCAATCATACGAGCCGCCCGGAGCTACCTCGCTGGGTCGTTCGTCGCGTCGCTGGGGTCGCGCTGGGTCGGGCTGTACAAGTAGTAGTTGGCGCCGCAGGCGGCTTGATTGCCCTCGTGGGCGGCCGCGCTGACCTGGTGGTCGTGCAGGCTCGTGGCGTCGCCCGCCGCGTACACGCCGGGCACGTTGGTGTGCTGTTCGGAGGTGACCACTATTTGCCCGAGCCGGTCTAGCTCCAGGCCGAGCTGCGGGGCGAGGGCGTTGGCCGCGCGGGTGCGGCGGACGGTGTAGACCTGCTCGACGTCGATCCGAGTCCGCCCCGGATCGTCCAGGACGAGGGCCCGCATCTGGCCGCCCCCATTCTCATACTCGGCCACCGCGCACGCGTGAGCGGCGATGCCGTTCGCGGCCAATTCGGCCAGCTTCGAAGCCGGAACGTCGAAGCCTTCCGGCCGACCGGCGACCATCGTTACCCGATCGGTGAAGACGAGCAGGTCCAGCGCGGTCTGGACCGCGTCTTCGTCGTGGCCCACCACGCCAACGACGCGGTCGATCGACTCATAGCCGTCGCAGTGGATGCACCAGAAGAGGCTCTGCCCCACGCATTCGTCGCGGCCGGGGAATTCCGGAAAGTGGCCGAATACGCCCGTGGCCAGGATCACTGTCCGGGCGAGCGCTTCCGTCGGAGCCCCTTCCGGGACCTCACCGAAGATGCGGGCCATTTCCGCGTCGCGGGGGATTGTCGGCGGCTGCAGGTGAGCGAACATGCCGCCCTCGGGCAGGCGCTCGATCCGGATCCGGAACCGCTCGCCTTCCGAGGTCGCGGTGGCCACGTGACCCAGCAGCAACTCAACGCCGAACTTGGCCGCCTGGTGCCATCCGAGCCGCCGGATCTCAGCGCCACCGACTCCGTCCGGAAAGCCAAGGTAGTTGTGAATCGAATGCCGCCACAGGAAGCGGTCGCGCTCGTCGACGAGGAGTACGCTGCGGCGCATCCGGCCCATGTTGATGGCCGCAGATAGACCGGCAGCCCCGCCGCCGACGACGACGCAATCCACCTCGCGCATTCGAGCTTGGTGCGATTCCATGGCGCAATCATGCGCCTGATTCGGCTGTCGGGCACGCACGGCCCTCGCGGACCTCGGGATCCGCGAACCGGTACGTCTGTCGAGTAGGCGGACTCCTCGGCTCTTGGTGGGCCCGGTATGATCGCCTCAGAACCCGGCCACCGCGTGGAACGGCAACTGCCGACGTTCGCAGCCGCCGCGACCGAGACGGTGTGGCCTGATCGTGGAAGCATGAGGATGAAGCGAAATGAGCCTGCCGCCCCAGGGTTCCTTCGGGTTCTGCGCCAGCTGCGGCACGCCGCGCACCAGATCTGACCAGGCCTTCTGTGCCAGTTGCGGGGCGACGCTCTCGGCTGCGCCCGCCGAGCCGGCCGCTCCGCCGCCTCCGCCTCCGCCGCCTCCGCCGGCACAGGCCTTCGCTCCGCCGCCTCCGCCGGCCTATGTTCCGGTCCCACCCGCTGCTCCGGCGGCATGGTCGGCCACGCCCCCCACGCCGCCGCCCAGCCCATATCCGGGTCAACCGGCGTGGAATGCCATGCCCCCGCAGCCTGTTCGGACAGGCGGCGGCATCGGCCAGGGCACAATCGTCGCCGGCCTCGTCGTAGTTGCGCTCATCGTCGGCGGGATCGCCTTTGTGAATCTCAACGGCAAGAACTCGGGCCCGGCGGGCAGTAACGGCCCGGGCATCAGTTCCGGCGCAAGTTCCGGCGCCAGCCAGGTTGCGGTGACTCCGACACCGCAAGTGACGATCCCGCCCGTCACAGGCTCCGGGATCACCTTCGAGCCGTCGACTCTGACTTGCGACAATCCGGTTGAGTTCACTACCACAGCCATGCTTCCAGCTTCGGTCCAGTCCGGGGATACCGTTACCGTGACCTTTGATGGCAAGGCGGTCGGCACCACGGTCGTGGAGGCTGGCGGCACGACGACCCAGCAACCCGATGGGTCCTGGGTAGACGCCAGCACTACCACTTCATCTGAGATGCAGACGATCTGCGATGCCGCCGGCATGAGCGGCGACACGGGAGTTCTCACGACCGGAAAGCACACCATGACCGTCTCCGACGCGAACGACAAGGTGCTGGCCTCGGGTTCCTACACCGTCATCGCGCCGACGAAGACTTCGGCTCCAACGAGTTCGGGCATCACCTTCGAGCCATCCACCTTGAGCTGCTCGACGCCGGTCGACTTCGTCACCACGATCCGCCTGCCGGCTTCGGTCAACGCCGGCGACACGGTCACCGAGAAGTTCGACGGTACGACCCTCGGTACCGGCTCTGTGCAGGAAGACGAAACGACGGTGCAGCAACCCGACGGGAGCTGGACCATCGTTACCACGAGTACGGCCGATGGCATGCAGACTGCCTGCGAGGCGGGCGGCATACACAACGGAGTATCCGTGCTCACGGCCGGGACTCACACCCTGCAGATCTTCGATGCGAACGGAACGTTGCTGGCGGAGGGTTCCTACACCGTCACCCAGTAGCCCGGAGCAACGCCCGCACGCGGCTCAGCTCTCGATGCGCTCGAGCGTGTAGCGCTCCACCTCCGACGCGGCCAGCGCGACAACGCCTGGGACCGCCATCCGACCCTTATCTAAGGCCAGCGGTAGGGTCAGAAGATCGTGGACGAGGAGACCGGCCGTGGCTAGGCCGTGCGCCGGCTCCGGGGCGCCCCAGTGCTCGACCGCGGGCGTCGATCGCAGGACTGTCGCGATTCGGAGCACCGCGGCGATCCCGACGCCGGTCTCGAAATAGGTGCCCAGCACCACTGTCGCTTGGGCGGCCGAGGCAGCCTGAGCGATCCGCAGGGTCGCGGCCAGGCCGCCGACTCGAGCCGGTTTGACGACGATCACGTCGGCGGCCCCCTCCGCCAGTGCGGCCCGCGCGGAGCCCTCGGAGTCGATGCTCTCATCGAGTGCGATCGGGACCCGCACGCGAGCGCGAAGGGCGGCGTGGCCGGTCAGGTCCCACGCGGCCATGGGCTGCTCGACGTATTCGATGCGGAAAGTCTCGATCGCGGCGATCCGTTCGGCCGCCGTCTCGAGATCCCAGGCGCCCCCAGCGTCGACCCGGACGCTCGGCTCGGGTCCCACGGCTGCCCGCAGAGCTCGAAGCCTGTCGACCAGCTGGTCCGTGGTGCGCTCGAATCCGGCCTTGAGCTTGAGTGTGGCGAATCCGAGTTCGATTGCCTGAGCCCCCGCATCGGCGCCTGCGTCGGCCCCTCCGAAGGCGATGCTGGCACTGACGGGGATCGAGACGGGGGTCGCGGGCGAGGCCGGGCGCGTGGCGGTTGCGCCCCCGGCAGCAGCCAGCGCAACCAGGGCCCCGTCGATCGCCGCCATCGCGGCCCGGCCCGGCTCGCCCTCCGCTGCCAGGTCGGGCCATGCCGGTAGGCGCCCCGCGGCCAACGCCGGCACTGTCTCGCGGATCAGCCTTGCCAAAGCGCTGGTGGTGACCTCGGTCGCGATCGGGTTGAGCGCGGCCTCCCCGAGGCCCTCGTTGCCCGCCTCGTCCACCACGCGCAGCAGCCAGGACCGCCGATGGGTGAATTCGCCGCTCGCATCCAGGAGCGGCCGTCGGAACGGCACTCGAACGTGGATAGCCTCGACCCTGGCGAAACGCGGCAAGGAAGCGGGCTTGGTCGCAGGCATTCGAGAGCCGCCGCGTCAGCGGCCGAGGGTGTCCATTGCAGCCATTCTAGGTGAGGAGGTTCACGTGGTCGATCTGGTCGCAGGCCATCCTGGATCCGATGCGTGAGCTGGCTGCCCACTCGGCCGCGCCGGCGGTCACTTCCAGGGTCGACCGGGTCGGGAGGCTCGATCCGGGCCGAGCATCCGCGTGACTGCGTGAGCCGGCTCTGCGGGCTCGCCGGCCTGACCCCCGGAACCGCGTCGACGGGGAGCGGACCTGTCGCCGGATCCCCTCACGAATCGGCCGATTCGGCTCCAATTCGCCCCTGGCCGCAACGCATGATCCGCATTCCAGAGCGAGCCCAGGGTTTCCTTAGCCAAATCTCGACCTGGACCGACGCAGCCGAGGGCCGACGGCCCTCCATTCGCGTGAATCACTCCCTTGATTGACGGAGCGGACCATGGTAACGTTATCGTATGATAACGATAACATGCCCGGTATTGGTTCGGCCAGGTCTCCATCCTGGGGGCTCCAGCCCTTCCACCTCTCGGGCACTGCTCGTCTCCGATCGGGTGGTCACTCGCCGCGCCGGTTACAGGTGACACCTTTGCCAGAGCCTGACGCAGCGACCTTCGGACAGTCAAGTCCTTCGACCTCTCGGAACACGTAGATTGCCACGAAGCAGGTTCCGCGCCGTTCAGCGATCCGACGAGATCGCCTCCAGCACCATCAATGTCAAGGAGTAGAGAGTTGCAGAGGCAAGTGCGCGAAGCGGTCGGTCCTCTAATTGGCCTGGCCATCATCTGGGCGTTGATCCTCGCGCTAGCCCCGAACGCCCGAAGTCAGGCGGCGTTCGAGAACGTGCTGGAGAATTCGACAGGTTCCGGCCTGTTCGTCATGTGCATCGGCATGACGATCGCCCTGATCGGGAACTGCCTCGACCTCTCGGTCGGTTCTATCTACGCGCTCACCTCGGTCGTCATCGGCCAGCTGATGATGGCCCATTGGCCATGGGAGATTGCGATCGTCGTTGGTCTGGTCGCCGGCGCGATCTGCGGCCTGGTAAACGGAGTGATCGTTGCCGGCACGGGCATCCCGACCCTGATCGCCACGCTCGGCACCCAAATGGCGTTTCGTGGCGTCGCCGACATGTGGGGCGCCGGCGTCTACATGGGCAAGTTCGACGCGCAGTTCGACTGGCTCGGCGCAGGCCTCATGGGCCCGATGCTTCTTTCGGCGATAGCTCTCGTGATCGTCTGGTTCATCCTAACCAAGACCACGCTCGGCTACCAGACCTTCGCCCAAGGGGGAAATCAGGAGGTTGCCCGTCTGGCCGGCATCCCGGTGAAGCGCAACATCCTCCTCATCTACATGATCTGCGGCATCTGCGCTGCACTCGGCTCGATCATCTACACGGCCAAGGTCGATTTCGCCTACGTCGACCGAGGTCAGGGCTGGGAGCTCCTCGCGATCGCCGGCGTCGTCATTGGCGGCACCAGCATGTTCGGTGGGCTTGGTGGCGTCGGTCGAACCGTCGTCGGCGTCCTCATCTACGAATCGATCTTCGCCGGGCTGATCTATCTCCATATCGACGCCTTCTGGCAGCAGGTGGCAACCGGTGCCGTCTTGGTGGCGGCCGTTTGGCTTGATGCCATACAGCGCAGAACCCAATCCGCGGTGACCGCCGCAGCTATCTCGCCCCCGAAGAAGAGGAGGATGTGGAACCTGATACGACCTGCCTCGTGAAACCAGCTCAACATCAAGCGCAAACGGAGGAGATGGAATGAAGCGACTTCTTCTGGTCGCGACGGCGATCATCATTGCGGGGTGCAGCTCGTCAGCAACGCCTGTGCCGACGGCGCCGCCCGTTGCGACCGCGGCGCCGACCGCGGCCGGCGTGGACCTGTCCAAGGCCACGATCGCGTACTCGGGCTACTCCACAAGCAACGCATACTGGAACACCCTGGGCAAGTCGGCCGCCGCCGAAGCGAAGGCCAAGGGCGTCAACTTCGTTGACGTAACCGCGACCACCAACGACTCGGCCCAGCAGCTGCAGGCCGTCAACTCTGAGCTCGCAACCCTCAAGTCGCCGGCCGTCCTGATCATCGGATCCGTGGACAACAACGTCTTCGGCGACTCGATCAAGACTGCCCAGGCGAACGGCGTGCTCGTCCTCGCCGTCGACACCGGGATCGACAACCCGTACGTCTCGGCCCTCATCCAGACGGACAACGTCAAGGCCGGCGAGATGATCGGCGACCTGATCTGCACGAACGCCAAGAACAAGGGCACCGTCCTCGACCTCGGCGGCACCGTCGGCGCTCAGACCGGCGACGCACGCCAGCTGGGCGTTGCCAACAAGACGTCCGCTTGCGGCATGACCGTTAGCAAGCAGAACGGCAACTGGGACTCCGCGACCGATGTCAGCCTTGCCAACGCGGCCATCACCGCCGACGCTGACCTGGCTGCCATCTTCGTTCCGCACTCTGACGGCGCCGCTGCGGTTGCGACGGTCGTTGGCCAGAAGAACCTTCAGTCCAAGATCGGCGTCTACGGCTTCGACGGCTCTGCCGCCGAAATCGCCGACATCACCGCCGGCACTGAAGTCGCGAGCATTCATCAGGACAACGTCGGCATGGGCCAGGCGATCGTCGACGACGGCATCACCCTTCTTCAGGGTGGCACCGTTGCCAAGACCGTCCTTATCCCGCCGGTCCTGATCACCAAGGACAACGCGAGCACCTTCAAGTAGACCGCCGCCGCCACAAGCGGAAGGCAGTTGATTCTTGTAGACAGGCCTGCGGAGCTCACCGCGCGTGGTCTCCGCAGGCCACTTTTGAGCAGGTGACCGAATGGCAAGCACGCCCGAAGCAACGCCATACGTCGTGGAGATGCGCAACATCGTCAAGGCGTTTCCTGGCGCGCTGGCACTCGACCACGTCAACTTCCAGCTACGCCCCGGAGAAGTCCACGTTCTTCTCGGCGAGAACGGCGCGGGAAAGAGCACCCTAGTCAAGGTGCTCTCAGGCGCATATAGGAGTGACGACGGCGAGATCCTCATCGACGGCAAGCCGGTGACGATCGCCCAGCCCCAAGACGCGCTCGACAATGGTCTGCAGTTCATTTACCAGGAGCTGAACCTGGCGAAGAACCTGTCCGTCGCCAGAAACATGTTCCTCGGCAACGAGCCACGCCTTGTGCCGGGCATCGTCGACGAGAAGCAGCTTGTGACCAGAGCCGACGAGTACCTGCGAAAGCTCCACATCGACTTGAACCCCAGCGTTCTGGTCTCGAGACTGAGTGTCACCCAGCAGAAGATGATCGAGATCGCACGCGCTCTGACCAGGAACGCGAAGGTGATCGTCCTCGACGAGCCCACGGACGTGCTCGAGGAGAACTCGCGAAGGGATCTCTTCGCCCTCATCCGCGAGCTCAAGCGGGTCCACAACGTCGCGTTCGTCTACATCTCGCATCGCTATGCCGAGGTGGCCGAGATTGGCGACCGCGTCACGATCCTGCGAGACGGCTCGAACGTGGGGACCTACGAGATCAAGGACCTGCCGTTCACGCGCATGATCGAGCTGATGATCGGCGGTGAGGTCAAGAAGCAATACCCCGACCTGAGACAACCGTCAGACGAAGACGCGCTGCGCGTCGAAGACCTCACCAGCGGTCGCATCCTGCAGGGAATCAGCCTGCGCGTTCGCAAGGGCGAGATCGTAGGTGTCACCGGTCTTATGGCGGCCGGCAAGACGGAGCTCGGTCGCGCCATCGCCGGCGTCGACCCATTCGACAGCGGCAAGATCTTCGTGCGCGGGAAGGAAGTGCACCCTCACTCGCCGCGCGATGGAGTCCGCGAAGGCGTCGCGTATCTCCCGGAGGATCGCAAGAGCCTCGGCCTGATCCAAAACCATAGCATCCGCGACAATTACCTCTACCCCTCCCTGCCTCGCCTCACTCGGGTCGGCGTGGTCAGACAGGGAAAGCTCGATTTAGAAGTCGACGAAATGATGCGGCGGCTTTCGATCAAAGCCCCGAACTCTCGTGTCATGGCGATGTCGCTCTCGGGCGGCAATCAACAGAAGGCCGTGGTCGCCAAGTGGCTTGGGGCGCGCTGCAAAGTGATGATCTTTGACGAGCCCACACGCGGCATCGACATCAACGGAAAGCGCGAGATTTACGCGCTCATGGACGAGCTGCTCGAGGACGGCGTCGGAATCCTGATGCTCACGTCGGACTACGCCGAGGCGCTCGAGATGAGCCACCGCGTCCTTGTACTGAAGCACGGTGCGATTGCGCGCGAGTTCGCTCGTGGAGAGGCTACCGAGCACGACATCCTTCGAGAGGCGATCGGTGAGGCCTCGCCCTCGTCAGTCTCTCCGGAAGCTTCGGTCGCCGCCGTCTGACCGGCGCGCCAGGTAATCAGCCAGGTCCTGGTCGATTCTTCCGGCCCGTGCGGAGGCGTGGGTCGGCCGCGGCGGATGGGCGCGCCAGGACGAGGCCTAATCAGGTCCTACGCGGTCGCGCCCGCCCGGTCCAGGCGCCGCGGGTGCTCTGGACGAGCGTGAGGGCCACGCTGAAGGTCAGTCCGGCCGCGAAGACGGCGGAGTAGAAGGCGATAGCCCAGCGGTCGAGGTCCGCGAGGACCGCTGGCCGCGGGAGACCGTCTCGGGCTCCAAGTCCTCCGTGGTCGTCAGTCTGGGATCGTCCGACCGAACGTCCGAAAGTCGAGCTCGTCCTGGTTCGGTCCGCCACGGACCCCGGTGTCCAGGCCGTCGATCGCGGCGATGTCGTCCGCCGCCAGCGCGAAGTCGAAGACATCCAGGTTCTGGGCGATGCGGGCCGGCGTCACCGACTTCGGGATGGCCGAGCGTCCGCTGTCGATGTGCCAACGCAGCACGACCTGGGCGGGCGTCTTTCCGTACCGCTCGGCGATCCCGACGATGACGGGATCAGTTAGGGCGCTCTTCGGCGCACGCCCGGCCCGCTCGGCCGCGTAGACGTAGACCCCGCCGAGCGGCGCCCACGCCTGGGTGGCGATGCCGCGCTGCTCGTGGACGGCGCGGAGAGCCGGCTGGCTGTAGTAGGGATGGACTTCGATCTGGTTGACCGCCGGCACGACGGAGAGGCGCGGGAGGACGGTCTCGAGGTGGGCCGGGCTGAAGTTGGAGATTCCGATCGCCCGCACACGTCCTTCCTCGAGGAGGCGCTCGAGCGCCCGATAGGCCTCAACGGTCGCATCGAACGCCTGAGGTAGCGGCTGGTGGAGCATGTACAGGTCGATGTAGTCGACGCCCAGCTTGCGGGCGCTGACGTCGAACGCGTGGAGTGCGGCGTCGTAGCCGTAGTCGCTGACCCACACCTTTGTCTGCACGAAGAGTTCCGATCGCTCAACACCGCCGGCGGCGATCGCCGCGCCTACTTCGCGCTCGTTGAGATACGAGGCCGCCGTGTCGACCATTCGATACCCGACGCGTAGGGCCTCCTCGACGGCGGCCTGCGTGACATCGGGTGGGGTCTGGAAGACGCCGAATCCGAGCGCAGGCAGCTCGACGCCGTTGTTGAGGGTGATGCTGGGGTAGGTCGCTGACATGCCGGATCCTTCGTCACAAATGGTTGTCACATGCCATTAAAGCAGCCGGCGACGGCCCCAGGAAGGCCCTGCGTAAGGGGTATTGGCAATATCCCCCGAGGACCCGGGCAAGGTGTTCGACCTCCAGCTGCCGATCGAGAACGCGGCCGAAGGCTACCGGGCGATGGACGAGCGTCGGGTGATCAAGGTTCTGCTGCGCCTGTAGATAGCGGCGCAGCGGTTCGCCGAAGTCCGCCTGCATCCTCGATCGCCGTACCAGGTGCCAGTCGACGAAGGACCGACGGCTCCGCGCGAGGAGCCCGATGGGGCTGGCACCCTCCCGGCCTCGGGCTCAGGCGTCGGCGGCCCGGCGCAGGCGCTCGAGCTCGCGCCGGAGACGCTTGCCGGGCCGGCCCTCCCCACGGATGCGCATCATCCCCGGCTCGGCCTCCGTCACGACCGGCGGGCTGTGGTCCACGTAGCAGGTCGCGGCGGCGGGGGCCCCGACCCGCGACTCGATCGGTCGCGCGACCTCGATGATGCGGTCTCGATCCGCGATGAGGGCCTCCACTCGATCACCAGCGCGAACCTTGGTCGACGGCTTCGCCGGCAACCCGTTCACGAGAACGTGGCCGCCCTCGCACAGCTGCGTCGCGAGAGGGCGGGTCTTGACGAGGCGCACTGCGCACAGCCAGCGGTCGATGCGCGTCTCGTCGGCAGCGGTGGGATCGGTCACGCGATCTATGATCCCACGGGTCAAGGCGGCATCGCGGCGCCCACTGCCGCCTGTCGAGGCTAGGCTATGGCTGGACCGGGCTTCTCGCCCGGCAACAAGTGGCAAAGAGAAGCGGGTGAGCCGACAGATGACGGCGACCGGTGCCGACTTCGCGCTGGGTTTCGCCTCGGAAGCTGGGCACTATCTTGCGGAAGTAATTCGGCATCCGCGTCAACACGATGCTGGTACAGGGGGCGATCGGCATTGTTCGATTTGCTCCGAACGACCTGATCTGATCCAAGGCTCTCTTGCCCGCGCGACAAGATGACCGGCTGAAGAGCCTAAGTTCAGGCTGACGCTGCAGCTGGGGCGTCTACAGCGCCAATCAGTACAATCAGAGCTCTGGGAGTCCCATGATTCATCTGTTGGGACCGGGTTCTCCAGCCATACGCTCTAGTTGAGCGTAGTTGAGTACGAAACCGAGCGGGAGTAGCTCA
>PMKN01000102.1 GCA_003158675.1 Chloroflexota bacterium
ATGAGCTGGCTGCACAAGGGTTCGCCGAGCGTCATCGGCGCTGTGTCCGGCGCCATCGCGGGTGAGGTCGGGATCACGCCGGCCTCTGGCTTCGTCGACCCCAGCTCGGCCATCCTCATCGGTTTCACAGCCGGGGCCGTGTGCTACGGCGCCATCCTTCTTCGCCAGCGCCTGCAGATAGACGACGCATTGGACGTCTGGGCGGTCCACGGAGTCGGCGGGACCCTGGGCATCCTGCTCACCGGCGTGCTGGCGACGACCGCGGTCAACACGGTCGGCCGGGGATGGATAGACGGCAACTTCGGCCAGGTCGGAACCCAGCTGGTCGCCATAGCGGCCGTCTGGATCTACAGCGCCGTGGCCACGTTCGTGATCCTCAAACTCGTGGACGCGGCCGTCGGCCTCCGGGTCGGCGAAGCGGAGGAGGAAGCCGGGCTCGACGCTACGCAGCACGGCGAGGTCGCCTGGCAATCCTGAGCGCGGCGACACCGCTACGGCACCGTGCGGGCAACCCCTCGTAACCCCGTCGCCTCTTGCCTGGATCCGGACGTGCGACCCTCATGCCCGGATTTCCTGGCTGCTGAGTGTGTCATCGGGCCCGGTCGAAGGTTCGTACCGAACGGCAACCCTGGCGTCACCGGAGCGCTACCAAAGGTCTACCCGCGCGCTACTGATATCCGCCGACTCCTTCCATAGACTTCCAGGTATTGAAACGGGACAGTGGGTCCCACAGCTCAGCCGAAGGAGCCAGGAAATGATCGTCGGAGCCGCTTTCGTAAGCTTTGGACTTCTCGTGGTCGGTTGGTTCGTCGCCCCGTCCCGGTCGCAGGTCAAGTAGCCCCGCTCTTTCCGGCCTCTCCCGATCGGCAGACGCCGATCCTCCACTAAACAAGCACCGCGGCCCGCGCACCTTTCGGCAGGTAGCGCGGGCTTCGTGTTTCTGGGGTCCTAGCCCAGCTAGTCGCTCCCTGGAGGCGCGAGATCGATCCGGGCGTCCCAGCCGGTGGCGCCTATCAGTTCCGCGCGGTGGGTAATCATGATCACGGTGCGGCCGGAGGTGGCCGCCAGAAGGTCCGCGGTGAGCGCGGCAGCGGTGGCTTCGTCCAGATGCTCGGTAGGTTCGTCGAAGACGATGACCGGGGCATTGGCGAGGAGCGCGCGAGCCAACGATAGCCGCTGCCGCTGACCGGCTGAGAGGAAGGCGCCGCGCTCGCCGACGAGGGTAGCCAGGCCTTCGGGCAGAGTGGCGATCCAGGCCGCCAGTTGGGCGGCGGAGAGAGCCTCGCGGATCTCGTCGTTCGTCGCTCCGGGCCGAGCGAGTCGCACGTTCTCGCCGATCGAGTTGTCGAAGATGTGCGGGTCCTGGGCGCACAGGCAGATCACGCTCCGGAGGTCGTTGCCGGCCAGATGCCGCAACTCGACCGCATGGTCGGCTCCCACCAGCTCGATGCTGCCCGCCGAAGGATCGAGGAAGCGGACCAGCACGGCCGCAAGGGTGCTCTTGCCAGATCCGCTCGGCCCCGTTACAAGGAGGCGGCCGCCGGGAGCCAGATCGAAATCGGGCAGGCAGAGGGCGTCTGGCAGGTCCGGTCGGTATCGAGCCCGGAGATTTCGCGACCGCAGGCCGTAGGGCCCATGCGGAACCGGAGCCGGCGAAGCCGGTTCTACGACCGGGTCGGACCGGGATTCGATCTCGGCGACGCGACGAGCCATGGCTGCGAGTCCCGGGAGGTGCTGCGCGGCCGGCACGAGCGCCGACACCGCCTCGTGCAGTGCGATGGGGACCAGCACGACGACGGCCAGGGCCACGCCGCCCAGGGTCCCGGTCCGTACGGCGGCGATGCCAGCGATGAGACTGAGCCACACTGCCCCGCCGCTGGCTAGCGCGGACAGCAGCGTACCCAGCCCAGCCCCCGCCGCCGTCCTGGACTCCGCAGCGGCAAGACGCCCATCGATGCTTGCGACGTTCGCCAGGCACGATTCCGTGGCTCCGGCGACCAAGAGCTCGGGGGCGCCGGCCAGCAGCTCGAGTGTGGCCGAGGCCAGCTCGCCGCGCGTCTCGGCGACCTGGCTCTCCCCGCGCCGCGCAACGAGAATCGTGCAGGCGGGGATGCCGAAGGCGGCGAAGGCCAGCGAGACGGCGAGTACGAGTGCTGCGGCTGGCACGAGCAGCCAGATGGCGACGACTGTCGCCAGCGCCGAAATCCCGACCACGAAATAGGGGATCAGCAGGCGCAGCCATAGATCCGCTAGACCGTCGATGTCGTCGACCAGGCGGGCGAGTAAGTCGCCCGACCGAAATTCCGCCAGCCCCGCCGGCGCCAAGCGTTCCAACCGTGCGTAGGCGTCGGAACGCAGCCGGGCCAGGACACGGAAGGCGGCATCGTGAGCGGTCAGGCGCTCGGCGTATCGCAGCGCGCCGCGGCTCACCCCGAAGAATCGCACGCCCGTGATCGCGACCATCAGGTACAGCACCGGAGGCCGTTCAGCGGCCCGTGAAATGAGCCAGGCCGACGTCGCGGTGAGGCCGATGGCGGCCCCGGTCGCGGCGACGCCGGCGAGGATCGCAAGGGCCAGCCGGCCGCTCACCGGCCGGCCGAGTCGAGCTGTTCGGACCAGCGCCGCAAATGTGCCGGCCGGCGCCCGCGGTGCGCTCACGCCCGTTCCCCGGATCTGGCGACGATGGCGACTACCCGGTCTGCGACCGCGAGGGCGGCGGGCCGGTGGGCCACGAGCAGCACCGCGCGGCCGCCGTCCCTGGCTGCGGCTCGGATCGCGCGCAAGACTGCCGTCTCGGAGTCGGCGTCAAGCCCGGCCGTGGGCTCGTCGAGCAGGAGCAAGTCGCTGCGGCGCAGCAGGGCCCGGGCCACTCCCAGGCGTCGCCGCTGCCCCGAAGAGATCCCGGCGCCGCCCTCGCCCAGCCGCGTTCGCGGATCCAGGTCCGCGAGACCTACGGCCGCCAGTACCTCGGACACTTCCTCGTCCGACGCGCCGGGCTGTCCCAGCCGGACGTTCTCCGTAACGGTGGCGGGGAAGCAATACGGATGCTGCGGTGCCCAGGCTACGTGACGGTGCCACTCGGCACGATCCAGGTCCGCCACCGCGACGGAGCTCTCGCCGGTGGCGACCGCCACGCGTCCTTCATCGGGCCGGCGCAGACCGAGGATGATCTCCAGAAGCGTGCTCTTACCGGCTCCACTCGCCCCGGTCAACGCCACGACTTCGCCCGGTCGGACGACCGCCGACGCGCGCCACGGCGCTTCAAGGGATCTGCCCGGCTGCCTTACCGTGACGCCCTCCACGCGGATCTCCGCGGCGGGAAGCGAAGGGACCGGCTCGTGCCCACCCATCACCTGCGGCGCCGATTCGATGATGGCGAAAGCTGCATCCGCCGCCCCGAGCCCCTCCTCGGAGGCGTGGAAGCTCGCACCAAGCTGACGCAGGGGCAGGTATGCCTCGGGCGCGAGCACCAGCACGAACAAGCCGGTCCGCAAGTCCAGCGAGCCGTCCACGAGCCGAAGGCCGACTTCCACCGCGACCAACGCCACCGACAGGGTTGCGGCAAGCTCCAAGGCGAAGGCCGAGAGGAAGGCCACTCGCAGCGTGGCCAGGCTCTCGCGCCGGTACTCGTCCGTGACCGCCTCCAGGCGCGAGAGCTGAGCGCCGGCCCTCCCGAAGACCCGCAGTGTCGGCAGGCCGGCCACGACGTCGAGGAAATGGCTGGACAGCCGCGTCAGCGCCGTCCAGCGCCTCGTGCGCCTCCGCTCGGTGGCGGATCCGATGAGCACCATGAAGAGTGGGATCAGAGGCACGGTCAACGCCACCGTGGCCGCGGCCAGTGCGTCAGCGAAAGCCAGGCAGACGACGACTGCGACTGGGACGATCGCCGAGAGGACCAGCTGCGGCAAGTAGCGGGCGAAATACAAGTCCAGGGCGTCGAGGCCGCGCGTGGCCAGGGTCGCGATCTCGCCGCTCCTTCCGGACCCCGCTCCACCCGGACTCGACTCCGCTCGGCCCGACTCCGGCACGGAGGCTCGTCGCAGCAGCTGCATCCGCAGGGCGGATTTCACGGCCGCGGAGCAATACCGCGCGACCCACTCCTGAGCCCACGCCACGACAGCACGCAAGACGAGGATGAGAGCGAGCGCCGCGAGGGTTGTGCCGAGGGCGGCGACGCCCGCCCCTTCCAGGAAGGCCGATGTGATCGCCGTGGCCAGCAGCGCGGCCTGGACCACCGCAAGTCCGGCGGTCGCGATTCCAAGAGCTACGGCGGCCGCAAGAGCGACCGCCGTAGCGTGCGCGTGGCGAAGGAGGCGAGGGTCCAGAGCCCTCAGGTTCCGGTCCTCAACTCGACGCGCGCGCCGCCTCGGAGACGTCGGGGATCCGATCGGCCGAGATGCGCTTGCGGAAGATCCAATACGTCCAACCCTGGTAGAGCAGGACCAGCGGCGTGAAGATGACCGCGACCACCGTCATGATCGTCAGCGTGTAGTCGGTCGAGGATGCGTTCGAAATGGTCAGGCTGAAGGCTGGGTCGGTGGACGACGGCATGACGTTCGGGTAGAGGTTCAGGAAGAGAGCGACCACCGCCAGCCCGATCGTGAGCGCGGTGCCGATGAAGGCCCACCCTTCGCGTCGGAGCACGTTGGCCGCCAGGGCGCCGACGAGCGCCACGGCCGCCAGAACCGCCACGACCGCCGAACCGGGTACGAACTTGGCGGCCTCGGTCCAGCCCAGGAAGACGACTGCGGCGACGGCCGTCACGAGTCCTGCGAGGACCAGCAGACGATTGGCTCGGGCCCGCAGCTCGCCTTCGGTCTTGAGGGCGATGTAACCCGCGCCGTGGGTGATGAACAGGCTGAGGGTCACCACGCCGCCGAGCAAGCCGTATGGATTGAGCAGCGTGAACAGGTTGCCGGTGAACTCGTGCTTCTGATCGATCGGCACGCCGGCAACGATGTTCGCGAAGGCGACGCCCCATAGAAGCGCCGGCACGGCCGAACCGAAGAAGATCGCCCAGTCCCAGCCGGCCCGCCAGCGGGCGCTGTCCCGCTTGCCGCGGTACTCGAAGGCGACGCCTCGGATGATGAGCGCCACCAGGATCAGAAACAACGCCATGTAGAAGCCGCTGAAGAGCGTCGCGTACCACTCTGGGAAGGCCGCGAACGTCGCTCCGCCCGCGACAAGGACCCACACCTCGTTGCCGTCCCAGACGGGTCCGATGGCGTTGATGAGAGCCCGCCGTTCGGAATCGTTTCGGCCAAGGAAGGGCAGCAGGACGCCGAGTCCGAAATCGAACCCCTCGAGGACGAAGTAGCCGATCCAAAGAACGGCGATGAGCAGGAACCAGATGTCATGCAACATTGCCGTCTCCTTTAGTAAGCGAACGGGCTGGGCTGAGCGGTCGAGTCGGCGCCGGACGTCTCGTCGACGATCTCACCGCGGATCCGCTTGGCGAGCAGGCCTACCTCGATCGCGGCCAGGCCCCCGTACAGGAGCGTGAAGCCGACGAGTGTGATGGCTACCTCCAACGAACCCACGCTGGGCGAGACTGCGTTGGACGTGAGCAACTGGCCCTGGACGATCCAGGGCTGGCGGCCCATCTCGGTGAAGATCCAGGCGAGCGAGTTGGCGGCCAGCGGCAGGAGAGGTAGGACCAGCGCCGTCGCGACCGCCCCTCGGCCAGGAAGGCCGCCTTTGCGCATCCGCCACAGGAACCACAGCCCTGCGAGAGCGGCCAGGAAGCCGGCTCCGATCATGAGTCGGAAGGACCAGAACGTAACCGGCACGCTCGGAGAGTAGTCGCCCGGGCCGTATTGGGCCGCGTACTGGACCTGCAGGTTGTCGATGCCCTGAACCGTGCCGTCGACGTTGTTGGTGGCGAGCATGGACAGCATGTCGGGGACCTGGATCGAGACGATCTCATTGCCGCTGGGGTCCCAGAGCGTGAACAGCGAGAACGGTGCCGACTTCTCGGTCGTGCGCAGGTTCTCGGCCGCCGCGAGCTTCATCGGCTGGTCCGTGGCGATGTGCTTGGCCAGCTGGTCGCCCGTGACCAGGACGAACAGGCCGCCGACGAGGAGCGCTGTGGCGCCGACCTTCGCGGCGATCCGGAACGGCGCGGGATCATCGGTCGCGCGGCGGAGAAGCCGCCACACCGCCACGCCTAGAACGAAGGCGCCGCCAGTCATGAACGCGCCGGCGATGACGTGCGGGAAGGCCCACATCACGGTCGGGTTGGTCAGGACCGCGAAGAAGTCCTTGAGCTCGGCCCGGCCGGCGGCCGTGTTCACGACCGACCCGACCGGCTGCTGCATCCAAGCGTTGGCGGCCAGGATGACGAAGGCGGACAGCGCCGTCCCGATGGCGGTTATCCAGATCGACGCCAGATGGACGCGTTTGGGCAGCTTGTCCCAGCCGAAGATCCAGATGCCCAGGAAGGTCGATTCGAGGAAGAAGGCGAGCAAACCCTCGATCGCCAGCGGCGCCCCAAAGATGTCGCCCACGAACCGGCTGTAGTCGCTCCAGTTCATACCGAACTGGAACTCCTGGACGATGCCGGTAACCACGCCCATGGCGAAGTTGATGAGGAACAGCTCGCCGTAGAAGCGGGTCAGCTTCAGGTATTTCGGGTTGTCCGTGCGGTACCAGGCCGTCTGGAAGCCGGCCACGATGAACACGAGCGAGATCGTCAGCGGGACGAACAGGAAGTGGTAGACGGTGGTTATGCCGAACTGCCACCGCGCCAGATCAAGTGGGCTCATGAGCCGCTCCCATATGTTCGGATCCAACCACCGAGTCGCGCCAGCAAGGCTTCGTCGACGATCCATCGTGACGGTCGGCGAGGATAACCGCTCGCCGAGGAGGAGGTCGTTTGCTCTGCCTGCGTGAGCCTAACGCCCGCGTTTGCCGGGTCATGGTGAGGATTCACTATTGTGGCGGGCCGCACCCACGTCCGAGCGACTAGACGAGTCCCCGCCGAATCCCTTCCAGCACCATCTGAAGGCGGTTTCGGACCCCCAGCTTGTGTTGGATCGTGGTGCTGTGGTTTCGAGCCGTGAACGCGCTGATCGAGAGCTCGCAGGCCACCTGGTCGAGGCTCATTCCGCGGGCGAAGAGGCGCAGGACCTCGAGTTCGCGGCGCGTGAGTGATTCCGCGGACGTTTCATCGGGTTCGAACGCCGGTAAGCCGGCGGGGCGCGATGGCGGCAGTACGCAGGATTCTCGCATCGTATGGACAATGCGAAACGCCCCGCGCCCGCCTTCGATGACAAGCACGCTATTCGTGACGTACCTTTGCGTGCCGTCCTTGGCTGTGGCCATGACCTCGTATGAGGCGGTTCCGCGTCCGCGTCGGGCGTTGCGTGTCACGGGGCAGCTGGTGCTGCAGACCGGGTGGCCTTCGGGTTCACGACCCATCAGCACGACGTAGCACCGCTGGCCCACTACCTCTTCCGGGGCGTAGCCGAGGAGACTCTGGGCCGTGGCCGACCAGGCCCTCACCCGCTGCCGTTCGTCGGTTACGAACAATGCCTCCGCCGACGCGATCTTGCCCAACCACGACTCGTCGATCGCCATCGAACAGTCCGACGGCAGAGCCACATCGGGAATGCGCTTCTCCAGGCCGGCCCCACGAGCCGCAGGGACTGACGTGTTGCCGAGGGCACGGCCACGCTCGAGCCCAGATCCGCCCCTGGCAGGCATCCCCGTGGCCGCCTCGCGCACGGCTACTCGCCCGCCTCCAGGCGGTAGCCCACGCCGCGGACGGAGGCTGGGACCGGCGCGCCGGCCTCTTCCAACTTGGAGCGCAGGCGAGCGAGGTGCGGCTTGAGCCACTGTGGATCCGGGTTCGGCTCGCCGGGCCAGCCGGCTGATAGCAGCGAGCTGTGCGACACCACGTGCCCGGCCGCCGCAACCAGCGAAGCAAGCAAGCTGTACTCGGTGCGGGTCAGAACGAGTTCCTCTCCGGCCACGGCTGCGGTGTGGCGGCCGCGGTCGAGGACGATGGAACCCCACCGCAGCTCCCCGACGCCCCGCGGCTCCGCGTCGCCGCTGCGCCGCCGCATGACGGCGCGGATCCGGGCCAGTAGCTCTTGTTTGCCGAACGGCTTCACAACATAGTCGTCCGCTCCGGTGTCGAGCGCCTCGACCTTGGCGCGCTCGTCGGCCTCGCCGGTGAGGACGATGATCGGCGTCTGCGACATGCGCCGGATCGCGCGGCAGACCTCCACTCCGTCCAGCCCGGGCATTGCCAGGTCCAGCAACACCAGATCCGGGCGCTCCTCGGAGAAACGTCGCAGGGCGGCGTTGCCGTCGTATGCGGTGACCACACGATGCCCGGCTCGGCCGACGAGCGCCGAAACGGCGCCGACCATCGCCGGCTCGTCGTCGACGACGAGGATCAGCAGGCTCGCCTCCGTCACCGGACCGTTGGTGCTCAACTGCTTGGCCTCCGCTCGGCTGGGCGTGCGCGCCCTTCCACCGATTCGCTACCCTTCCGAGCCCGCCTCGGACATCACGCCGGCTTCAGGGCCGCCGGCGCCAGGGATAGTTTCGCGCATCTCGGGCACCGCAACCAGAAAACGACTTCCACCGTACCCATTTGATTCCAACCAGACACGTCCACCCATGGCATTCATAAGTCGCCGTGCCGCGTAAAGGCCGATTCCGGAGCCCCGCGGCCGATTAGCCGTCCGAACGTATGCGTCGAAGACGGTCTCCCATTCGCTCTCCGGAATGCCGGCGCCGTCGTCGGTGACGTAGACCTGGATCTCGCCAGCCTTGCGCCAGGCTCCGACGCTGACCGCGCCGCCTTCGGGCGAGTATTTCACCTCGTTTTCGAGGAGGTGTTCGAGAACCTGGCGGAACCGTCCCTCGTCGCCCAGACCCACCAGAGCCTCCCAGGTCCCGGCGCGCCGAAGCGGGTGCTCTCGCAGAAGCGGGGCCATCTCTGAGATCGTGTCGTTCACGGCGCGTGCGACGTCGAACGGGACGCGCGCCAGGCCGGCGGCCAGCCCTTCCCCGCGGACCGACGCAAGTATCGAATCGACCAGCCGATCCAGGCGGGTGACCTGGCCTATTGCCTGATCGCGCCACTCCCCGACGAGCTTGGGATCGGGGCCCGACCCGCCGGCAGCGTCTCCCGCGGCGTCGGCCAGCAGATCGACGTAGGCCCGGACGACCGCCAGGGGTGTGCGCAACTCGTGGGTGACGACCGCCAGCAACTCGGCCCGGGCGCCGTCGAGCGCCGTCAAGGTTTGGAGCTGTTCCTCCGCCTCGGCCTGAAGTCGGCCCTTCTCGACGATGCCGCCGAGGAGGGCCCCGATCGTGACCAGGAACTCCACTTCCTCCGGCGAGAAGACGCGGGTCTCGATGGCCTGGAGGTTGATCACCCCGATGATCGCGTCGTCCCACGGGAGCGGGACCGAAAGCATCGATACGAACTGCGACTGGTCGAAGCCCGGCACCCACTTGAAGCGCGGGTCGACCCGAACGTCTGGCGAGGCGACCGGCTGCCCGATCATGGCCGCGTGTCCGGTGAGCCCCTCACCGACGGCGAGCGTAACCAAGCCGATCTGGTCCCGGTCCAGGCCGTTCGTGGCGGCCAGGCGCAGCCGAGCCACATCGCGCTCCATGAGGTAGACGGAGCAGACGTCCACGTCCAGCGCGGTCGTGGTCCGATCCACGATCGTCCTCATCAGCTCGTCCCAGTTCCGCGCCGTGGTCAGCAGCTTGGCGAACTCGTGCAGGAACTCGAGCTCCCGCAGCTTGCGTTCGCCATCAAACGATGGCCCGCCACCGGAGGCCGGGCCGCCGCCGGAGAATGGCGCGTTCCCATTCGGGTTCGTGAGTCCGGGGGCATCCGGGGGTCCTGCCGTCGCGAGCGCCTGCCCACCGCCTGGCGCGGGTGCCGGAGTGCGATTGGGCTGGCTCATCGTTTGGGACCTCGAGGATTGGCGTCTCGACCGGCTACTTCACTCCGGCTGTCGGGGCGTCATAGGTCTTGGTGGGGAGTTCGTCGAGGAGCGGCTCGGTCCAGGTCCAGGCGGCGCCGTGATGGCGTCCCACGGCGCCGTGCCGAGCCGCCTCGGTGCGGAGCGGCAGGCCGAAGATCTCGATGAATCCGACGGCAGCTGCATGGTCGTAGGCGTCGTCCGCCTCGTACGTGGCCAGGGCCTTGTCGTAGAGCGAGAGCGGGCTGCGCCGGCCCACGACCACGGCGTTGCCGTGATCGAGGCGGACGCGGACATCGCCGCTGACGACGCGCTGGCTGCTGGCGGCGTAGCCGCGCAGGTCGCGGTGCAGAGCGCTGAACCAGAGCCCGTCGTAGGTCAACTGGGCCAGTTCGTCGGCCACGACCCGGTTGAAGCGGAGCGTGTCCTTGCTGAGCGTCAGGCCCTCCAGGGCGCGGTGGGCGCGGTGGATGACGGTGGCGGCCGGAGCCTCGTAGATCTCGCGGCTCTTGATGCCCACGAGGCGGTCCTCGACGTGGTCCACTCGACCCACGCCGTGGGCGCCCGCAAGATCGTGGAGTTTCTCCACCAGGACCACCGGATCGAGCCGCTCGTCGTCGAGCGACACGGGTACGCCGCCCTCGAAGCCGATCACGATCTCGACCGGCGCGGGTGCTGCTTCCGGATCAACTGTCCAGCGATAGACGTCCTCGCGCGGCGCGGTCCAGGGATCTTCCAAGATGCCGGCCTCGATGGAGCGGCCCCACAAGTTGACGTCGATCGAGTAGATCGATTCCTTGGAGATAGTGATTTCGATGTTGCGTGCCTTCGCGTACTCGATCTCTTCTTCTCGACTCAAGCCCATGCCGACGCGCATCGGGGCGATGACCGCCAGGGATGGATCGAGAGCGTGCGTGGCCACGTCGAAGCGGACCTGGTCGTTGCCTTTGCCGGTGCAGCCGTGAGCCACGGCGTCGGCGCCCTCCTTGTGGGCCACCTCGACGAGGAGCTGGGCGATCAGCGGGCGGGCCATGGCCGTGGCCAGCGGGTACACGCCCTGATAGAGAGCCCCGGCCTGGACGTGCGGCCAGCAGAAGTCCCGAACGAAGCGCTCACGGCCGTCCACGACGTAAGCCCGGCTGGCTCCCGCGCTGATGGCCCGCCGATCGACGTCCTCCTTCAGCACGCCGCCCCCGAGATCCACCGTCAGGGTGACGACCTCGGCGTCGTACTGTTCGCGGAGCCAGGCCACGGCGACCGAGGTGTCGAGTCCACCCGAATAGGCCAGCACCACCTTCTTCATCGAGGAGCCTCCGAATTTGCGACCCGGCTGGCGGCCGGGCTAGGTCGTCCGCTCGGCAAGGCCGACTCGTCCGACGGTTGGAATGTCATGAAGCGGACCAGCCACCGCTCCAGTGCGGCTTCGGTCTCGAATAGCACGAGCAATGTGTTGTCGCCGGCCAGCGTGCCGACCTGGTCGGTCAGGCTCGACTGGTCGATCGCTTGAGCGATCGCACCCGCCGAGCCCGGCGTTGCGACGAGAACCAGGCTGAGCCCGCTGCGCCCGATCCGCACGGGGATGTCCTCGAGCAGGCGGCGCAAACGAGTGTCGTAGGCATTTCCAGTGGCGGCCGCCTCCGCGGTCGCATAGATGTGGCGGTCGGCGCGCGGCACTTTCACCAGGCCGAGCTCGGCGGCGTCGCGGCTGACCGTCGCCTGCGTGACCTCGAACCCGCGCTGGTGGAGCAGCTCGACCAGCTCGTCCTGGCTCCCGATCGGGGCGCGGGCGATGAGATCGAGGAGCGTGCGCTGCCGACGCTGCTTGACATTGGGCTGGCTGCCGACGATGGCCATGCTCACGACCCGATCTCGGTTGAGCCGGCGGGCGCACGCGTGGCGCGCGCCGCTCGCCTCTCCTGGCGGGTGATCCTGGTGCCGAAAGTCGGGTCGTTGAGCGAGCGACTCAAGGCGTGCGGATCATTGGAGTCGCAGATCACTGCCTCCGCGCCGGGCCAGTTCACAGCCGCGAGGGCGGCGCGGATCTTGGGCACCATTCCGCCTTTGATCACGCCGTCAGCGATCAGCTTCTCGGCCTCGTCCGCGGTCAGGGTGGAGAGCTTCTTGCCCGCCGCGTCGCGGATGCCGTCCACGTCCGTCATGAGCACCAGCTGGCGGACGCCCAGGCCCGCGGCGATCCCGGCCGCGGCGTCGTCGGCGTTGACGTTGCAGACGATGCCCTGCTCGTCGCGCGCAAGCGGCGCCACCACGGCTACCTGACCGGCGACCAGGAGCGTGTCCAGGAAGTCGCGGCGCAGGCCGACGACATGGGCTACCAGCCCCAGACCGGGCACCCGCTCGGCGATCATGAAGCCGCCGTCGACTCCGGAGAGCCCCACCGCGTCGACCCCGCGATCGCGCAAGTCCGACACGAGCTCGGAATTGACCACTCCCCGAAGAACCGCGGCGGCCACGTCCAGCGCGGCCTGATCGGTGACGCGAAGCCCGCCCTCGAAGCGGCTGGGCACTCCCAGGCGCTCGAGCCATTCGGTGATGCGCTTGCCGCCGCCGTGGACCAGCACCACGGGACGCTGGCGTGCGATCGAAGCGACCTCGTCGAGGACGTGAGCCTGGTCGGCGAGTGTGGTTCCGCCGAGCTTGAGGACGAGGACTTCGCTCACGTCGTGTACTCCGCGTTCTCGATCACGTACTGCTCGGTCAGGTCGCAGCCGAATGCCTCGCCGATCCCGCCCCCCAGCCCCAGGTCCAGTCGGATAAGCACCTCGGGGGCGTCCATCGCCTTGCGAACGGCAGCGCGGTCGAAGGGCAGGGGAGCGCCGGCGAAGACCATGGTGCCGGCGATGGCGATGCGCAGCTTCTCGAGGTCGAACTCAGGCCCCCGGCCGGCCCGTGGCATGGCCTCGGTGTGGTGCAGGCCGGCCGCCTCGAGAAGTTCCTCGTCAGGCAGCCGGGCGTTGCCAGCGGCGCCGGCGACACGGCCCCAGTTGGGGTCGCGGCCGTGGACCGCTGCCTTGAGAAGGCTGCTGCTGACCACGGAACGGGCAACGGCGCGGGCATCGTGATCGTCCGCTGCGCCGCTGACCTGGCACGTGATCAGCGTGGAGGCACCCTCGCCGTCGGCGGCCTGCTGGCGGGCCAGAGACCGGGCTACGGCCTCGATCGCCCGGCCCAGCTCCTCCGCCTCCGGGCTGGCCGTGACCACGGGCCGGGTCCCGGATGCGCCTGACGCCAGCAGGAAGACCGTGTCGTTGGTACTCGTGTCGCCGTCCACGCTGAGCTGGTTCCAGGTTCGCTGCGCGACCGGCGCCAGCAGCGCGTAGAGCGTGTCCGGGGCGGCCGCGGCGTCAGTAAGCACGATGCTGAGCATGGTGGCCATGCGGGGGTGGATCATGCCCACTCCCTTGGCGATGCCCGAGACGGTAACTCGGATGGGGGCGCCGTCCGGCCCGGGCAGCCGCAGGCTGGTCGTCGCGAGCTTGATCGTCGTGTCGGTGGTCATCATCGCGCCGGCGACGGCCGCAAGAGCTTCATCTGCGTGGGCGAGCTGTGGAACGAGCCGCGCGATTCCGTCGCATACACTGGCCACGGGCAGCCGAACGCCGATGACGCCGGTCGAGAGCGCCAGAATCCGGTGCGTTTGTGACCTCAGAGCGGCGGCGAGAAACGCGCATATCTGTGTCTGGTCGGCGTCCCCGGCAGCGCCCGTGGCCGCGTTCGCCGATCCGGCTGTGGCGACGATGGCGTCCGCCCAGCCGAAGCGACCGCCGCCGCCAATCTCTGTGGCGTTCAGGTGCGCCTGCGAGACGCGGATCGGCGCCGCGACGACGGCGTTGCGAGTAAAGACGGCGGCCGCTGCGGCCGGTTCGCCAAGCGTGGCGACGATCCCCAGGTCGGGCCGGCCCGACGGTTTGATCCCGGCGATCAGGCTGCCAGCTCGGAAGCCCGCGGGCATCACGGCCCGCTCTTCGACCGGAGGCAGAGTGTTCGGCAGCGGGTCGAGCAGGCCGGCCGCAGTGGCTTCGGGCTCGGACGCGGTTCCGGGTTCCTGGGGCATGTGGCTGAATCCCCTTCGCTTGGGCTAGGGTGCGACCGGGTAGTGTTCGAGCCCCGTGGTCTCGGGCAGATCGAAGAGCACGTTGAGGGCCTGAACGGCCTGCCCCGCGGCGCCCTTGACCAGGTTGTCGATGACGCCCAGGGCCAGAACTCTGCCGCTCCGCGGATCGACGCGGCACCAGACGCGGCAGACGTTGCTGCCGTAGACATGCTTGGTGGCGGGCGGATCGGCCACGACCTGCACGAACGGCTCGTCCCGATAGGCCTCGGCATAGAGCGCGTCGAGCTCGGCCTGCGTGACCGGGCGCGTCGTGCGGACGTGGCAGCTGGCGAGGATGCCGCGCGTCATAGGGATCAGATGCGGCAGGAAGTCGACGGTGGCTACGCCAGGATTGGCATCTGCGCTGGCCAGAGCGCCGCGCTCGCCCTGCTGCTTGAGTTCTTGCTCCATCTCGGCTGTGTGGCGGTGGTCGAAGACGCCATATGCCTTGACACTCTCGTTGACTTCGGAGAAGAGCAGATCTGGCTTGGGCTCGCGGCCCGCGCCCGAGACGCCGCTCTTGGCGTCGACGGCGAGATCGCCGATCAATCCGGCCCGAGCCAGAGGGGCGAGGGTCAGGATGGTCGCGGTCGGATAACAGCCGGGCAGGCCGATGACGGTCGCCGCTCGTTCGGCCGCGCTACGAATCTCGTTGCGGTGCAGCTCCGGCAGCCCGTAGACGGCCTGCGCAAGCAGCTCGGGCGCCGGATGCTCGAACTTGTACCAGCGCGGATAGTCGGCCGGGTCGTGGAGGCGGAAGTCGGGCCCAACGTCGAGAAGGGCGGATCCGCGGGCCACGATCTCAGCGGCCATGGCCGCGGCCACGCCGTGCGGCAGCGCGGTGAAGATAGCGTCGGCTTCCGGAATCGCCTGGTCGATGACGAGGCCCGTCGCCGCCAGATGAGGATGCGACTCCGCAATCGGGACGTTGTCGCGGTTTCGGCCGTACAGCCCGGCCAGTCGGACACGGGGATGGCTCAGCAGCAGCCGGACCAGCTCCCCACCTGCATAGCCCGTCGCACCCACGATGCCGACGGTGATCGTTCGCCCGCCCTGGCGCGCGCGCACCGCGCGAGGTCCGAGGCCGTGCTCCGCTCCAGCAGTGGGCTCACTGGTCGGCGCGGCTGTGGGAATCGTCTTCGTCGTCGAGTCGCTGGCGGTCATGGTACGGGATTATACGGTCCAGTGAATAGTCATGCAAGTCCGCTTCCCGCACCGTTGCCGCCGGGCTGATCGGCGGCGGCGCCGACTCAGATGTAGCCCCCGGCGATAAGGAGGATCCACGAGATCATGAACCAATGGAGCAGCCAGCCCCAGATGAACGATCGTGTTCGCCAGGCCAGCATGCCGAAGAAGACGCCCCCGGCGATCGTCGAGAGAACCTCTATCTCCGGCTTCCAGATGTGCATCAGGGCGAACGGGACCATCTGCAGCCAGATCGCGTCGGTGCCGTACTTGCGGCCGAGCGCGAACATGAGCCAGCCGCGGAAGAAGAACTCCCAGGCGAACAGGTCCACGCCGGCGTCGACGACGATTCGCCAGGCCGGTCGCTGGCCCGTGAGCAGCGAGTAGTAGGCCCGGAAATCGGGCAGTTGGGCCAGGAACCAGATGACGACCGCCATGACCGCGATGCCGGCAACCGCGACCGGGAGCCCAATCCTCCAGTCGCCAAGAACCAATCCGTAGCGCCGCGGACTTTCGCGCCAGACCAGCACGACGATCGCCAGCGGGATCAGGGCTTCATAGAAGAAATGGCCGTACTCGGGCTGCCCGAAGTTGTTCTGGTAGGCGCCCAGCAAGATGAAGACGCAGACCGCGACGGTCAACGCGATCCTGGCATCGAAATCCAGGCCCCAGATGCGCAGGATCTTCGCGGTTCCCTCAGGCCTCGAGTCGGGAGCTGGCGGGGTCAGGGCAGATGGAAGAGACATACGGTTCCGCCTCGCCAGGCTGCGCACATGACTCGTTCACGGGCCGACCAGATGGCATCGGGCACGCCGGTGGGGATCGCGGCATCGCTGGGATTTGCGTTATCGACCGAAAGCAGGTACCAGCGCGCTCCCTGGGCGTAGATGTCGCCCTTGTTGGCCAGCCCGACCACCACCGTCTTCGCCTTCGAGCGCATGAGGAATAGCGCCGAGTCGCCACCGGCCACCATCTGACCGGGCGGCACGGCGTCCGCGAACTGGTTCTGAATGGCGACCAGATCGTAGGTCGCATGGCGGGCCCAGTTGCCATACCAGACCAGGCCCGGAGCCACGGCCACCAGAATCGCCAAAACGGCCAGCGCGGCTGGCAAGCGCCGCTGCGTCCGACCGGTGCCGCTGGCTGGGCCCGCGGCGCCGTCATCGCTCGACGCGGCACGGCGCTCTCGCAGCCAGTCGAGGGAGACATCCAGGCCGATTGCGGCCAGAATCGCCAGCGACGGCACGAGCGGCACCACGTAGCGGTTGGGCCGGTACGACGCGATCATCAGTATCCCAAAGCCGAATGCCGCCCAGGCGAACGCGGCCACGGCCATCCGCGCCTGGGCCCCGCTCAGCCGCTTGCGCAGGGCGACGATCGCCACCAACCCTGCAAATCCGAGGCCGATCAGCGGTAGGAGCAGGAAGCCGAAGATGTGGTCGCTCTTGCCCGTCAGGTATGCCTTGACCGAGTCGAACAGACCGGCGGGCGTCAGGTTCCACTGATAGGCTGGCCAAATCTTGGCGTCGATTGCCACGGCCGACTGGTTGGGCAGCCAGATGACGACAACCCAGACCAGGCCCGCCAGCGCGATCACGGCGCTCGAGGCTGCGATCCAGCGCCGCATCTTCGAGTCGCGCCAGCCCCAGACCGCGCTCATCGCCAGCAGTATCCCCGCCACCGCGAACAAGGCGCTCGGTTTGGCGCCGATGGCTACGGCGAAGCAGAGACCCGAGACGATGCCGCCCCGCAGGCTGAGGCGGCTGTCTCGAGCCAGGACGAGAGCTCCGAGCGTCAGGCCGAGAACGACCAGATCCTCGAGGAATGCCAGCCGGCCGTAGAAGAGGACCAGGCCGGAGAAGCCGAAGGCGAGGCCGGCGAAGGTCGCGCTGGTTCTGGCGACTACGCCGCGCAGGCCCCAGACCAGGGCTGCGGCTGTCAACGACACGCACAGGATCATGGCCATGCGGGCCTGGACCATACCGACGCCGAAGATCCAGAAAGCCGCGGCTTCCAGAAGGCTGAACGGCAGGTTCACCAGGTGCAGGTTCCACTCGTCGGTGCTGAAGGTGCCGAGCGAAACGAAGTTGCGGGCGTTGACGACGTTGTAGGCCTCGTCCGTGAACGGGGCCACGCTGTCGGTTACCTTGGTCACGGGATCGGCGGCCGCGAACGCGGCCAGGACCACGAACAGCCCGATGCCGACGAGCGCGGCCTCAGGCGGGATGCCACGCAACCGTTGCAGCCACTCCGGCAGGCGGGGCTGGCGGATCGGAGGCGTCGAGGTCGGACGAGCCGCGCCGCCGGAACCGCGGTCGTCAGCGAGCATGCCAGACGATCCCGAATGCGACCGAGGCGATGCCCGCCAGGATCAGGACACGCTCCGGCCAGCCGATCCAGCGCCGCGATCCGATGGCCATGAGTGCCACGAGGAACGGCGTGAAGTCCAGCGAATAACGGAACCCGTACTGGACGTAGCCGCCCCCGTAGTAGAGGAATACCGGCACGGCCACGAGGAGGGCGGCGACCCAGAGCAGTTGTGCGGTCCGATCGCGGATGCCCGCCCAGAGCGAGGTGAGGATCGCCGGCGAAACGAGTAGCAGCGACATGCCGAACGTGCTCGGTACCACGAACGGGAAGCGAGTCTGGGTTCCCGGCAGCGCGAGCAGGGCCAGTCGCAGGTTCTCTGGGATCTGCGCCAGCGAGAAGATGCCCAGCGCCCGGCGGGCCTCCAGGCTCGGCTGGGCCAGGTAGGAGATGGCGTAACCCGACTCGAGCGGCGACCCGAACCGGACCCAGTTGAACCAGCCGTAGATGCCGATCGCCGCCGCGACTGGCAACCCGAACGCGATCGCGCCGCGAGCGGTGCCCGCGAGCGAGGCGCGGCGCTGCCACAGCAGCACCAGCCCGAACGGCACGGCCGCGAGAACGGTCGTGGGGCGGGCCAGGAACGAGAGGGCGAGCGCGGCGCCGAGAACGACCGGTCTGCGTCGACCCGCCCACTCGAGCAGGAAGACCGTCAGGGCCAGGAAAGCCTCGGCGTGGGCCAGGTAATACATGTCGCCCAAGACGGAGACGTACCAGAGCAGGGACCCGAAGGCGGTGAAGATGGCGATCCAGTACGCGTCGGCACCCTTTGCCCCGTAAGCGCGGGCGAGCGGCAACGAAAGCCACGCCGCGGGGATGCCGAAGGCCAGGCATGCGACGTAGCGGCCGATCCCCTGGAGGGCCGTGATCGCGGCAAACGGCAGGTACGGCAGCAACTGCAGCGGGCCCAGGGCCAGGTACGTGCGACCGTCGACGTTGACCGTGTCCACGGCGCCTTTGAGCGAGCTGGAGTCGAGGTGGCCACCCAGAGCCCGCTCGGCGACGAGCATCATCCGGTCGGGGTTGACGTTGCCGAGGGCCATCGCCAGCACCGTCGCCGCGACGTACCCGACCACCACGGCCAGGGCGAAGAGGATTTCGGGTCGAGCGAGGCCGGCCAAACGGCCCGAGGGGGCGCTGGATACGTCGGGGCGGGTCGTGACCGTCATGTCCGCAGCGTACAGGACCGCGGCCGTGCTTCGCGCGACGCGCGCTCCGCGACCTGCGCCCCGGCCTACGCCACGGGCGGCCGGTCCAGCTCCTTCAACGGCCCCGTCACGACCACCTCCCCGGATTCCTCGGCCGGGCCGCGCTGTGCACCCGTCGGCCGCAGGATCCGGTAGCGGTGGCTGACCCTCGCAACCCCCGTGGCAACCTGAGCGCTGACCGTGCAGTACTTGGTCGCCGAAAGCTCTATCGAGCGGCGCACCGCTTCCGTCTCGACATCGCCCTCGACGACGTGGGTGACGACGATCTCGGTGAAGACGTTTGGCGCGGTCTCGCGCTGGGTGCCGCTGACTTCGACGGCGTACCCGGCGAGGGTCTGGCGCTTCTTGCCCAGGATCTCCACCACGTCCATCGCCGTGCAGCCGGCGATAGCCGCCAGCAGCAGTTCCGTGGGTCGCGGCGCCGTGTTTCCGATGGCGTTGTCGACTGCCACGGCGTGCCCGGATCCGGTCGTCGCCACGAACCGGAGCCCGCCTTCGTGGCGTAGGCTGATTCGCTTTTCGCCCATTTCGCGTGTCTCCGTTAGCTGCCGGGTACTGCGGCGGTCGCCGACAAACCGGCCCTGAGGTCGCCGTCGGAACCCTCCGCCGGCGGAGTAAGGAACTGTTCGCGATAGAGCCTGGCGTACAGGCCGTCCATCGCCAGAAGCTCGGCGTGGTTGCCGCGTTCGACGATGCGGCCGTGGTCGTAGACCAGTATCAGGCTGGCCCGCAGGATGGTAGAAAGCCGATGCGCCACCGCTATCGTGGTCCGGCCGGCCTCGAGTCCTTCGAGGGCCTGCTGGATCAGCCGCTCCGAGACCGTATCCAGGGCGGAGGTGGCCTCGTCGAGGATCAGGATCCGGGGGTCCTTGAGCAGCACCCGGGCGATGGCGATGCGCTGCTTCTCGCCGCCAGAAAGCTTGTACCCGCGTTCGCCGACGATCGTTTCGTATCCCTCCGGGAGTTCCATGACCCGGTCGTGGATCGCGGCCGCCCGCGCCGCCGCCTCGATCTCGGCGTTGCTGGCGAGCGGCTTGGCGTAGCGCAGGTTGTCGCGGACGGAGCTGTGGAACAGGTACGTCTCCTGCGTCACGAAGCCAATGACGTCGCTGAGCGAGTCGAGGCGGACCCGGCGCACGTCGACGCCGTCGATCTCAACGGACCCGAGATCGACGTCGTAGAGCCGCGGAATCAGGTAGATCGTGGTCGTCTTGCCGGCTCCCGAGGGTCCGACCAGCGCGACGAGTTGGCCCGGACAGGCCTCGAAGTCGACGTCCACGAGGGCGAACGGTCTTGGGCCAGCGGCCAGCGGTTGAGGCGGTTGTCCGAGCGCTCCTTCCGACCCGGCCGGATGGCCTTCGGCGCCAGCGGCGGCGTCCGCCCCCGCGACCTCCTTCGACGGGTACTGAAAGGACACGTGGCGAAAACGTAGGTTTCCGCTCGATGCCACTTTGGGCAGCGCCACCGCGTCCGGCGCGTCAGCGATCTCGGGCTTCATCTCCAGGTATTCGAAGATGCGGTCGAAGAGAGCCAGCGCTCCCTGTAGCTCGACCTGGACGTTGAGTAGCTGGCCCAGCGGGAAGAAGAGCCGGCTCTGGAGCGTGGTGAAGGCGACGATGTCGCCGATCGTGGGCGGATGCGGATCGTGGTTTATGGCCAGGTAGCCCGCCAGCCAGTAGACGAAGGCCGGAATGATCGACATGATCGTCCCGATCAGGGCAAAGAACCATCGGCCCACCATGGCCTGGCGAAGCTGGTTGACAGCGACCCGGCGGTTCAGTTCCTCGAACCGCTCGATCGAGGCTTGTTGGGCGCCGAAGGCCTTCGAGAGCAGGATGCCACTGACGCTCAGAGTCTCCTCGGTGGTCGCGGTCATCTCCGCGAGCGACTTCTGGGTATCGGTGGAGGCCGCTCGGCGAACCTTGCCGACACGATTGGCGACGAAGGCGAAGATCGGCAGCATTGCCAGCGACATGGCGGTCAGGCGCCAGTCGATGAAGACCATGGCCACGATCGAACTGGCCACGATCGCGACGTTGCTGGTGATGCTGGCCGCGGTGTCGGTGACCACGGACTGGATCCCGCCCACATCGTTGCTCAGGCGGCTCTGGATCTCGCCCGTTCGCGTCTCGGTGAAGAATCGCAGTGGCATTCCCTGCAGGTGCCGGTAGAGGGCGCCGCGCAGGTCGCGCATGACGCTCTGACCGACCATGTTGTTGAGGTAGCTCTGGCCGACGCCAATCAGGCTGCTGACGATCGGGATGACGATCATCAGGACCACGAACAGGTTGAGCAGCCCGAAATCCAGCTTCTTGATCGCGACGTCGATCAGCAGCTTGAGCAGAATCGGGTTGATGACGCCCAGGAAGCTGGTTACCAGGATGGCGCCCAGCACGACCAAGATCTGTGCCTTGTAGGGCACGAAGAAGTCGACGACCTTACGTGCGGTGCTCCAGCGCCGCTCCCGCGGAACAGGCGGTCGATCGTCTCTCATCGTGGATGCGGCGAAGCGGCGGCGGCCGCCGCCGGATATGGACATGCGCTCTCCTGTATGCGGCGACCCTAGCAGGAGAGTCCGACCGACGCCCCGGCCCGCCCGCGCAGGACCATGGTCCGGCCGCCGGAGTGGTTCAGGTCAGCCCGAGCTTGGCCAGATCCACGACGAAGGCCACTTTCGACCAGCCGTCGACACTTTCCGCAACCCAGAACAGCTTGCCTCCCGCGACGGTCATCCACACGGGCTCCTGGAGGCTCGGCAGGAAAGCGCCGCTGCCGCCGCTCGTATATCGGGCGGCAGGATAGACCTTGCCGCCGGACCCTGTCGCGAACCACGTCACCAGCATGCCCTGGTCGGTGGTCGAAATGGTCGGTCGGAGCGGAGCGGGAGCGATCCGGTTCGTCGAAGTCGTCAGCGGAATCTCGACGCCCGATTGGACGGTCTCGACGGCCACGTCGGCAGATGGGTCGGGGCGAGGGAACGAACCCTGGTAGGCCACGTCCCAGGTCAGGTACATCCCGTCCGGCGATAGCGAGGCCGAACTGGCGGGCTGGTCGACCGGTGAGGGGTTCGGATGGGCCTGGTCCGAGACGTACAGATTCGCAACTCCGAGGGCCAGCGACCCATGGGTCAGGAAGGCCAGCGTGCCTCCACCGAGCATCACGTCGACCACAGGTTGCTGTGCACGGCTGACCCAGAGCAGCCGGCTGTCCAGGGCGTGGACCTCGACCGCGTCACCCATATCCGCGCCCACGCTGGAAGGCGGGCGACTGAAGGCGTACGCGGAGTCGGTCAAGGCCAAGTGGACGGGGACCTCCGCGACGCCGATCGAACTTGCGGCGCGGACGCCGTCAGCGACCTGTCTGGGGCGGCCGCTGTTCAGATCGAGGAGCCACACGCTCCAGGACACGCTGGCCGCCCCACCGCAATTGGTCACCTGGGCGGTCGGGCCGCCCGGCGAGGTCACCACGTAGGCCAGTTCGTGCCCGGCCGCGGCCAGCTGGCTTATCCCGTGACACCGAGACACGCTCACGAGCGTCTGCGGAGGCAGGGCGGCGCCCACCTCGGTCGCCTGGATCTGATCGCCGCTGACGATATAGAAGAGGCGCTGTCCGAGGATCGCCATCGACGTGCTGGTTATCTGCCCGGGGAGCCACGATTGCTTGACGTCCGAGTCAGCCAGCGACACGGGCGTGAGGCCGCTCAGCGGGTTGCCGGGTGGAGCCACCTCATCTGCCGGCGCACCTGGCTGTGCCGCGGTTGGGGCCGCGGTCGGAGCCCGGGCCAGGAGTGAGGCCGTCGGCGACGAAGCAGGAGGCGGAGTCGGGCGGGGCCCCAGGTACCCCAGGGCCAGGATCCCGGCCGCCAGAGCGACGACCGCTCCGACCTTCAGGTACGGCCGCCCGAACCTGGCCTGGCCATAGATCGGTGTCGTGTCTTCGTCCATGTCTCGCCTCGGGACCTGCTTGCCAGCGTCTGGTACAGGTTCGTCGTTGCGGCCGAGGCGGATGGCATGGGGCTGCGGTGGTGCGCCTGGTGGAGCGCCGACGACCGGTTACGGCCGGGCCGCCCGTCCGGCGGTGGTTCGGGCGTCAGGCCGTGGTGGCCTCGGCCGCCCGTCTCGGTTCGGCCGCGGTCGAGGCGGCTTCCCGTGCGCGGGCATCGGATTCCTGGGCCTCGAGCCACCGTTCGACGTCGATCGCGGCGCGGCATCCCTCGCCGGCCGCGGTCACTGCCTGGCGGTAGCGGTGGTCGTCTACGTCGCCGGCCACGAAGACACCGTCGATGTCGGTGGCGGTCGTCGGGCCGTCCGTCCGAAGGTAGCCCTTTTCGTCGGTCACGAGCCAGTCGCGGAAGACCGCCGAGTTGGGTCGGTGGCCGATTGCGATGAACAGCCCCTGAACCGAGAGCCGCTCCTCGCCGGGACCGTCCGTCCTGGCCAGCCGGAGGGCTTCGACATGCTCGGTCCCAAGGACCTCTTCGACGGTGCGACTTAGATGGATCTCGACCTTGGGGTGCGCCATCGCCCTGGCCTTGAGAATCTTGCTGCAGCGGAACTGGTCGCGCCGATGAATCAGGTGCACCTTGCTGGCGAAACGGGTCAGGAACAGGGCCTCTTCGAAGGCGCTGTCGCCTCCGCCGACAACGGCGACCTCCTTGTCCCGGAAGAAGAAGCCGTCGCAGGTCGCGCACGCGCTGACGCCGCGGCCGCGCAGCCGCGTCTCGCTTTCGATGCCGAGCCAGATCGCTTCGGCGCCGGTGGCCACGATGACGGTCTGAGCTCGATATTCGACGCCGGCCGCCCACAGCTTGAAGGGACGGCGGCTCAGGTCGACACGCTCCACGTCCGCATCCACGACCCGCGCCCCGAAGCGCTCGGCTTGCTTGCGGAACAGTCCCATCAACTCCGGGCCCTGGATGCCGTCGGGGAAGCCAGGGTAGTTCTCGACGTCGCTGGTGATCATGAGCTGCCCGCCGCCGGCCAGGCCGCCGATGACGACCGGCGCCAGGTTGGCACGAGCCGCGTAGATCGCGGCAGTGAGGCCAGCCGGACCGGATCCCACGATCACGACTCTGGCGTCCACAGATTCACCGGTCGCGGCCGCCACGGACTGGCTCACGGGTGCACTGCCATCGCCCGCGGCCGGGACGAAGTTGAGGCTGATGCCGCCCAGCCCGGGCGTCTTCTTGGTCGTTGCGTCCTCGCTCATGGGCAAATCGTAGCACGGTCGCAATACTCCTGGGGAGTATCTGGCCGAAACGGTGTGCGGTGGCCGGGACGGCGCCCGGGGGTGGGACTCCTACGGCCCCTGCTCTCCGGGCCAGAGCCACGCCGCCGCCACGGAGGCGACCGCCAGGGCGGCGACCGTCGCCAGCCAGGCCGCGCCCGCGATCAGCTCGGCGCTCGATTCCTGCTGCTCGACGCGTCGCAAGGAGCGGCCGACCAGAACGGTGCCGCCGCTCCAGGCCACGACGACCGCCGCAATCCGGACGCCATCGCGCGGCTGCCACGTGACGGCGTTGGGCGAGCTGGGCCGGGCCGAGTCGAGCACTCCGGCCGGTGGTGCCGGCTGGCCACCGTCGAGCGTCGCATCCGTGGCGAGTACCGCATGGCCGCGGTCGAAGACGATCGTGAAAGGCGCCAGACTCGTCGCCACGTCCACGGCCCGGGCACTTTCCACCACGGACGCAGTTTCGGCTCCGGCATTCAGTCGGGCCGCGGCGTCTTCGGCCATCTGGAACTGCGGATCGTTCGCGCCGCTGCGCTGGTCCTGCTGGACCTCGGCGTAGATCAGCCCGCACATCATGGTTGCCAGCACGGCCACTGGCAGGAAGATGGCCGCTGCACGCCTGAGCGGACCCGAGGCCCCTGGCCCGGGCCGACTAGCCGATGCCGGCGTGGGCGCGTCGATCACCCGATCGCCCTGGGCTCCATAGCCTGGACCGCCGGAAGAATCTCGCGCCCGACGGTCTCGATGTTGGCGACGTCCCAGGCGTTGACAAGATTGAATATGACGTGCTGGACTCCCACCCCGGCAAGGCGGCCGAAGCGTTCGACCACCTGGGCCGGCGATTCCCGCCCGAGGTCGACCGTCTGCAGGTTCGTGCGCTCGATCTCTTCGAACGGCCGGCCGACTTCGGCGCAGCGCTCGCGCAGGACCGAGAACTTGTGGGTCAGCTGGTCGGGGCCGCCGAACACGTTGGATGCGTCCGCATACTTCGCCACGAGGCGCAGCGTCTTCTGTTCGCCGCCGCCACCTATGAGGATCTTCGGATGCGGCTTGCTGATTGCCTGGGGCGAGTTCAGCAGCCGAGCGGCCTGGTAGTGCTTGCCCTCGAAGGCCGCCTCTGAGCCGCGTCCGCCCTGCCACATGGCATGGCAGATCTGGAGTGTCTCCTCGAGCATCTCGAAGCGGACGCCCAGGGGCGGCATCGGGAAGCCCAGACCGTGGCTCTCCTCCTCGTTCCAGGCGGCGCCGATGCCCAGGTACGCCCGTCCCCCGCTCAGGACGTCCAGTGTCGTGGCGGCCTTGGCCCACAGTCCGGCCTGGCGGTAGTGGACGCCGCCGACCATCAACCCCAACGTCGCGGTCTTCGAATGGGCGGCCATGTATCCGAGGGCGGTCCAGCCCTCGAGCATCGGCTGCTCTGCCGGGCCCACGCCCCGGATCTGGAAGAAGTGGTCCATCACCCAGAGCGAGTCGAAGCCCACCGCGTCGGCAGTCTCCGCGATGCTAGCCAGGGTGGGGCCGATCGCGGCGTCGCCGCCCGGCCACGAGAATGACGGAATCTGCAGACCGAGCTTCACGGTGGGCCTCCGGAGGTGCACGAGAACTGGCGGCAGCCGGCGGTCTGGCCGGCAGCGGCCACAGGTTAGCACCGGAGCTCAGCCACCCCGTGTGACGTCGAGTGGCAACCGGGAAAGTCGCCGGGCCGCGGATGGCCGGCGACGCGGTGCCGTCCTCAGATACCGGCGATCCGGCGTGGCGCGAAACGGGGTCCGAAACGCGGGACTCTGATTCCTGAGACTTCCAGCAGACGAACCACCCGGGCGCGCTGGCCGATGTACGGCGCGAGGATCTCGAGCATGCGCGCATCGTCGGCGCGGGCCTCGCCCGCCAGCGCCCACGAAACCAGGTCGGGGAGATGGGCGTCCCCGACGCTGACGGCATCGGGATCGCCGAACGCGATGCGCGTCGCCTCGGCCGCGGTCCAGGGGCCGATCCCGGGAATCGCCTGCAGGCGCGCTCGCGCTTCTTGCGGGTCGAGCGCGGTCCACGACTCGATCCGCGCGCTCTCCCGGCCGATGCGCCGCAGAAGCTCCGCGCGGCGCCTCTCGACCCCGAGCGGGTGAAGCTCGAAGTAGGGGAGTGCGGCCAGGTTGGCGGCGGTGGGCGGCAGGAGCAGCGGGGCCGGGCCGGGTGCCGGCTCACCGAGGCGGCGAACGATGGCCACATACGCCCCGTGAGCTTCGGACGCAGTGACCTTCTGTTCGATCGCGGCCGGGATGAGGACCGGCGCAAGCTGCCCGGTGCGAGGCAGGCGCAGGCCGGCAAAGCGGCGCTGCAACTCGGCCACCAGCGGGTGGTGGGCGACGAGCCGGCTCGGGTCGTCGAGCAGTCCGGCCAGCCCAGGCGCGGCTTCGAGGGCCGCTTCGGCTCCCGGTCCCCACGCCTGCGCCACGATCCCGCCCGTCTCGACCGCCAGCCGGAGAGTGGCCGGACCGCAAGCAGTGACCCGCGCCAGCCACACGCCGTCGGTCGCGAAGGCGATCGTCGGATCGTCGCGGCCGTGGCGGAGGGGCGCCAGCGTCAGCGCCAGATCGAGAGGCGACACGAGTGCAAAGCGCGCCTCTGCCGCCGGCCCGGCAGCGGTTCCGCCCGCCGGTAAGGCCCTGCCGGCGGGGTCTCCCGCCACTTCGCCAGAGCCGGTCACGGGAAGAGATCGAACTCGCGCGGCATCAGTACCTCGGCAATGCGGCCTTCGCCCAGGGTCGGGTGCGCGCCGCGGACGAGAGCCGCCGGGAGGCGCGCCGTCTTGCCGAAAGCGAGCTCGGCGGCGGTGGCGATCTCGTCGGCAGTGGCGCGGATCGTGCTGCGCATCACTCTGCCGTCCGCGTCGGGAGTGCCGCGGAGGTCGTCGATCGGCTTCATGCCGCTCACTCCGATCGCCACGTCCGTGATGCCCCAACGCCACGGTCGGCCGAAGCTGTCCGAGACGATGACAGGCACGTCCACGCCGAAGGCCTCGCGGACGGCGGCACGGATGCGGTCCGCGGACGCGTCCGGATCGACGGGCAGCAGGGTCACGATACTGCCGCTTCCCGGGCCGACGTTGGAGGCATCTACGCCGCCGTTGGCGCACACGAAGCCGTGGGGCGTCTCCGTGATCAGGACGCCGTTCTGCCAGCGGACCACCCGGCGAGCCTGTCGCAGGACGACCTCGAGCTGGCGGGCGTCGCGGTCCCAGCGCTTCGCGAACTCCACCGCTTCGGGCCGCGGCTCGACGCCGGTCAGGTCGACAATCGCCCCTTCGGCCTTCGACACGATCTTCTGAGTCACGACCAGGACGTCGTCCGGACGCGGTGGCAGTGCCTCCGCGGCGGCGCGGAGCGCCGCAACGAGCAGCGCCGCCAGGTCGTCACCGGGCCGGACCTCCGGGATCCCGGCGAGGGCGAAGACCTCGAGATGGCCCGCCTGAACCCCGCTCACCGCCCGGCCTCGTGATCGAGCCCGGCGCCGTCGGCCAGCAGCAGATCCTCGGGCGTATCCACGTCGAACGCCAGCGGCCCGGCCAACTCCACGTACGACGCCCCGGCAGCGGCCGCCTCCCTCGCATGCGCCGCCCGGCTCTCCTCGCCGAAGCGGAACGGAATGGCATCGGGCGGGGACAGCAGCAGGGCGTTGGTCCCCGTTCCGTGGCGATCGGGGACGAGCACGACCACCGGCCGATCGGGCGCGATCCTGCCCGTCTCCGCGGCCACTTCCGCCAGCCGGTCGATCGCCTCGGCGCTGACCCCCGGAAGATCCGCCGGCAACACCAGGATCGCCGTCGTTTCGGCACAAGTGGCTTCGCGTGTCTCCGCCAGACCCTCGTTGAGACCGTCGCTCTCCTGCAGCAGCGAAGCCGCTCCCATGGCCCGGGCCTGCGCCAGCAGATCCGAATCCCTGGACACGACCGCGATCCCAGCCAGGCTCCGCGAAGCCAGCGCCGCGGCGACGGTCCGCCTCAGGAGCGCCATGATCAGGTCGCCGCGCTCCTCCGGATCCAGCGGCTCGCCCAGGCGCGACTTGGCTCCGCTGAGCGACCGCACCGGCACGATGGCGACGATTCGGGCCAGGTCCACACCGCTCATGCCGCAGGCCCGGCGGCGGCCAGCACGTCCCGGGCCAGCCTGAGCCGCGCCGCCGCGTCGTTCATGATCGTGTCGGTGACCACTACCTGCAGGCCCAGAGCCCGCACCGTCGGGGCGAGCGCCTCGTCGATTCGGTCCATCACGAAGGCGTCCAGGAGAGCGACCGCGGCGTAGCGTCGCGCCACCCCGAGCGCGGTAGCTTCGTCGCCCAGGCTGGCCAGCATTCGATCGGCCGGCCCGCGCAATGCCTTGCCGCCCACGATCCCTGAGACGCCGACGGACCTCACCCCCCGAGCGCGGGCGGAGGCGATCTCGTCGACGATGCCCGGGACCGCCAGGATCGGGCCGATGGAGACGATCGGGTTGGAGGGCGCCACCACGATCGCGTCGGCCGTGCGAAATGCCTCGCGCACCTCCGGGGTCGCCTGCGCCCGTTCTATCCCCGCGAATTCGACCGCCCGAACCTCGGGCGCCTGCCGCAGGCGCACGAAGTAGTCCTGGAAGTCGAGCCAGCCGTCGTCGGTTCTGACTCGAGTTCGGACGGACTCGTCGGTCATCGGCAGGATCTGCGACGAGATGCCCAGCGCTCGACAGAGTCCCAGCGACACCTCCGTCGGTCTCTCGCCTCGGCGCAGTCTTTCGGTCCGGTAGAGATGGGTGGCGATGTCCTTGTCGCCGAGGTGGAACCAGGTCCCTTCGCCGAGTCTGGCGAGGGCGCCCATGACATGCCAGGTCTCGCCCGCAAGCCCCCAACCTTCGGGCCCGGCTATCCCCGCGAGCGTATACATGACGGTGTCCTGGTCGGGGCAGATCGCCAGGGAGTGGCGCTCGAGGTCGTCACCGGTGTTGACGATGACGGTCAGCTCGCCCGGCGCGAGCCCGCGCTGGAGCCCTTCGGCGAGCTTCGCTCCGCCAACGCCACCTGCCAGACACACGACTCGCATATTCGCCCCGCGACCGCTTCAGACAACATCCTGGCCTGCAAGGGTAGCGCCGGCCGGTTGTCGTGTCTGCCTCCGTGTCCGGCGAGCGCGCTGCCGTGATCGCGTGACGTCCATCCACGTTTTGGGAGTACTGCGCCAGGTACCTCTGGTTGGGTGTTGTGGGGACGTAGGCCGCCGTAGCATCGCCGGGTTGCCGTGGCCTGCCTCACCGCGCGCCAATGCCACGCCAGCCGCTCCGAAAAGGAAGCGTTGTCAACCTGCGATCGTGAGTGTTCGTGGAGCTTGCCTGAGGCGGGCGCCCCCACTGAAGCAAAGGAGGGCCGCCCCATGCGAGGTCCGGACCGAATCGCCGAGCTGTTGGAAGGACGAGTTCGATGACGGGGTCTCGCATGCGATCCATTGGCCGCCTCCTCATCTGCGCCATGTCGCGAAACGCGACCGAGCCAAAGGTGGGCCATCCGCGTCTCCGGGCACCTCGCAGCCTGCTGCGGCTGGGCCCCTCGCTCGCCGTCGCCGTCCTGGTTCTGGCTCTCTTCCCGGCGTCCGCCCTGGCCGCCCCCGAGTATTTCTCGATCACCGGCCCCAGCCCGGTAACGACCGGTGTCGCGCGCATTTACACCATCAACGCCATGAACGGCTCGGTCCTGGACACGGGCTACGGCGGCACCGCCACGCTCTCGAGCACCGATTCGAGTGCGACCATTCCGGCCAGCGTTGGGCTGAGCTCCGGCACCGCTACCTTCAGCGCTCCCGGGTCATACACGATAAGCGGAGACGACGGGGCAGGCGTTAGCGGGACTTCGGGTTCTGTCACGGTCCAGGCCACCGGCGTGGCTACGCACTTCGTCGTCGTCGCACCCGCGTTGGCGGAGGTTGGCTCGCGGGAAGGAATCACCGCGACCGCCGAAGACGACAACGGCACCACCGACTCGACCTACAACGGCTCGGCCGCACTCACCAGCAACCCCGGTGGGGCCGTCTTCGACCCGGTCAGCCCCTTGGTCTTCGGATCTGGCGTAGGCGACTTCGACGCCATCTTCAGCGCGATAGGGTCGTACACGATCACCGCCACGGACGGCTCGCTGACCGGGACCTCGGGCGCCCTTGTGATCGATCCGGCCACCCCGCTCATTACCTGGGCCAACCCAGCGGATATCACCTACGGCACCGCACTGGGCAGCACCCAGCTCAACGCCACGGCCACCGTCGGGGGTACGACCGTCCCGGGCTCCATGGCCTATACCCCGATCTCCGGCACGGTCCTGGGCGCCGGAACTAACCAGCTTCTGAGCGTCCTCTTCACGCCGACCGACGGCACCGACTACACGACCGCGAGCGCCACGGTCCACATCAACGTGCTGCAGGCCACTCCGGTCATCACCTGGTCAAACCCCGCGGATATCACCTACGGCACCGCGCTGAGCGGCACGCAGCTCAACGCCTCGGTCAACGTCGGGGGCTCCAAGGTCTACACCCCGGCCTCCGGCACGACCCTGGGCGTCGGAACCAACCAGGCTCTGCGCGTCGACTTCACGCCGACCGACGGCACCGACTACACGACCCAGACCAAAACGGTCCACATCAACGTGCTCCAGGCCGGCAGCACCACAGTCAACGTTACTTCGGGCACTCCGTCGAGCTACGGCGTCTCGGTCACCTTCACCGCAACTGTGACCGGCGCCGGCGTCACCCCCACAGGGACGGTCACGTTCCACGAGGGAGGGACGAACTTCTGCGTGGGCGTGGCCCTGAGTGTCGGAGGCGTGGCCACTTGCGCGACTTCGACCCTAGGCGTAGGCAGCCATACCATGACGGCCACCTATAGCGGCGATGCCAACTACATCGGCAGCAGCGGCGACGTCACTCAGGTCGTCAACCACACGGCGCCGATCATCACCTGGGCCAACCCCTCGGATATCACCTACGGCACCGCGCTGAGCGGCACCCAGCTCAACGCCACGAGCGGCGGCGTCGCGGGCTCGTGCGCGTACTCCCCGGTCTCCGGGACGGTTCTAAGCGCTGGGGCAAATCAGACTCTGACCTGCGTCTTCACGCCGGCCGACCTCGGCAGCTACTCGGTCGTGACCAAGACGGTCCACATCAACGTCCTCCCGCGCCCGATCACCGTGACCGCCAACTCCGGCCAGTCCAAGGTCTACGGCACGGGCGATCCCGGCTATGGATACTCGATCACGAGCGGCTCGCTGGTCTTCGGCGATACATTCGGCGGCGGCCTCACCCGCGCGGCCGGCGAGAACGTCGGCGGCTATACCATCAACCAGGGCAGCCTGTCCCTGAGCGCCAACTACAGCTTGAGCTACGTCTGGGCCACCTTCTCGATCACGGCCCGCCCGATCACCGTGACCGCCAACTCCGGCCAATCCAAGGTCTACGGCTCGGGCGAC